>JALNVO010000005.1 GCA_023231365.1 Fibrobacteraceae bacterium
CCGACCGCGCCGGCACATAGCGTCTGACAGTCGCCACCCAAACCCAAACCGCATTTTCAAAAGCAATAAAGCTGTTTTCAGAAGGCATCCAACTCATATTTCGCGAATCTTCCGCAGCAGCGGACGTAGAAACAGCCGTTTCTCTCAAACTCATCAAAGCAGACATCAAGCCGGATTGGTCCACCAACGGGCGGACGCGGACCTGTTCCAAAGTACGCATCAAACGGACTTCCAAAAATTTGTAATCAGAAAGGCTCTCTATATAGCGGGTATAAACTTCAGCCTGTTGTTTCTGTGAAAAATAGAACAAGACCGTAAGCGCCAGCGTAAGCAATATCACGCCCCACACAAGAGGCGTTTTAATACGACTTTTCAAAACATCCGCAAGAGAACCGAACCGACCAGCTTTCATAATAGAGAAATTACCTTTTTTCTAACTTATAGATATGCGAAAGTTCCTTTTTTTAGCCATTCCGGCCGTTTGCACATTTTCGCTTTCTTGCTGTGGCGAAGAACCCACAGAAAAAGTGCTATCCCATTATCCGCACGAATTCAAGCAAGTATCCGTCTGGGTAACTCCAGACGGCGAAGTCCACAAGCGCACTGGCTGGTATTACAATGGAATCAAAGAGAGCGAAGTTCCATATAAAAATGGAGTTCCAGAAGGAACTTTTACCCGCTGGACCTCTCATGGTGACATAGCCGAAACAGGACAATACGAAAAAGGTGAAAAAGAAGGCAAATGGACAGAATGGTATGCCAATGGAAAAGTTCAAACCGAAGGCGAATACAAAAAAGGAAAACGCCAAGGGAAATGGATGGGTTACTTCTATGATGGCGGAATTCATTGGGAGCGATTCTACATAGACGACAGCGCGAGCGGAACATGGAAGCTCTACCACCCGACAGGACAACTTGCAGAGATCAACAACTGTTTTCCTCAAATAGCAGAGGGCTCCCGAATTTTGTACAGCCCCAATGGAAAGAAAGAAAAAGAAGAACACTGCCATTACGGAAAACTGAACGGGATCATCGAAGAATACTATCCAGGCGGAGCTATCGAAACCAGAGCCAGCTACAAAGACGGCATTCCCAACGGTCGAACACTTCTTTATAGGGCAAACAAGAAAATCTGGAGAAGCATCTATTACACCAATGGAGTAAGGGACTCCCTTTGGATATACTATGACAAAAACGGTCAAAAGATAAAGGCAAGCCTTTTCCAAAACGGAAACGGGATCGCTTATGGAGAATCAGCCGAAACAACTTTTGTAAATAACTATATCCAAGACACTCTGCGCTATAAAATCGAAGGGCACGACCTCCAATATTCTGAAATATGGAACAAAGGAGAAAAAACCAAGCTCATCAGCCATTATCCCGCAACACTCGGCGGAAAGCTCGCCAGCGAGGGCTTTTATCAAAACGGAATGCGGAACGGCACTTGGCGGAACTGGTACCCAAATGGGAAACTCAAAGACAGCCTTTTCTACAAAGACGATGAGTTGTACGGAGAACAGCTCAATTACGATTCCACTGGGAAACTTTATATGCGAAAAAATCAGTTTGGCAAGAATGGGCCGACTGTGGTAAGGTTTAAGTGAAAAGAGGACAAAATGCCTTCTGATTTGAAAAAGAAAGCAGTAAAAGGAATGCTTTGGAGTACCATAGAACGGTTTTCTACGCAAGGCATTAATTTTCTCTTTACAATAATACTTGCAAGATTACTCAGCCCTTCCGATTATGGCACCATCGCGATGATCACCATTTTCTTCGCCATCTGCCAAACTTTCATCGATAGCGGTTTTGCAAACGCACTAATCAGAAAAATTGACCGGACGGAAGCGGACAAATCCACAGCCTTTTATTTCAATATTTTTGTCGGCCTTATCTGCTACCTCATCATATTTATTTCAGCTCCATTTATTGCAACATTCTACAATCAGCCCATTCTCACGCCTGTTACCCGGATTCTCGGAATCAATCTCATATTACAATCATTCTGCATTATCCAACAAGCCGAACTAACAAGTAAAATCAATTTCAAAACCCAAGCTAAAATTTCCTTAATTGGCGTAATCATCTCTGGATTGCTGGGTCTGTGCATGGCATACAATGGTTTCGGCGTTTGGTCTTTGGTGACGCAGGCGCTCTCAAGCAGCCTCATACGGACGCTCCTCCTCTGGATATTAGTTCGCTGGCGCCCCACTCAAAAATTTTCAAAGGAATCTTTTCGCAATCTCTTCTCCTATGGATCAAAGCTTTTAATATCAGGGCTCCTAGACACCACCTACAACAACATCTACCCTTTAGTCATCGGAAAATTTTATACCCCGGCACAACTCGGAATTTATTCAAGGGCTCTGCACTTTGGCCAATTTCCTTCAGAAACTTTTACACGCATTCTGCAACGCGTCTCATTTCCTGCACTAAGCACAATTCAAAATGAAGCAGACCGTCTAAAAAACAACTATATCAAATTTTTAAAACTGTCCTCATTTCTTGTCTTTCCAACAATGATGCTTCTTGCTGCATTAGCAAAACCGCTAGTCTTGTTTCTTCTAACGGACAAATGGAGCGAAGCAATACCTCTCCTGCAAATTCTCTGTTTTAGCCTGATGTGGTACCCGGTGCATGCAATAAATCTGAATCTTTTACAAGTCAAAGGAAGATCAGACTTGTTCCTCCGCCTAGAAATCATAAAAAAGTGCATAGGCATTGCCATTCTTGTAATCACACTGCCACGCGGCATTAGGGCGATGTGCTATGGTATGGTCGTTTCTGCATACATATCATTGATTATTAACACCTACTATACGGGAAAACTAATATCCATAGGATTCCTAAAACAGATGCAATTTCTTTTCCCTATATTTCTAAACAGCATCATAATGGGGCTTATCGCTTGGGGATTAACGCATATCATTTCAAGCAATTTGCTACAATTAATTATCTGCGGAATCGCAGGCATCATTTATTACGCAGCATCAAACAAGCTGATAAAATCCTCTGAACTTGACGAACTCGTTTCGATCGTGAGAAATAAATAAATGGAAAAACAACCAATTACAGTAACTTCACCTTTACTACCCGATCTGAATGAATTTATTCCTCTGTTGAAAGATATATGGAATCGCAAATGGCTTACAAACAACGGATTCTATCACAAAGAACTGGAAAAAACTCTGTGCAAATACCTGGATATAGAATACTTGAGTCTTTTTACAAACGGAACGCTTCCATTGATCACAGCACTCCAAGCTTTGCGCATCACTGGAGAAGTCATTACAACCCCATATAGTTTTGTCGCGACCACACACGCCATCTGGTGGAATGGGATCAAACCTGTTTTTGTAGACGTCGACCCCGAAACGGGGAACATGAATCCAGACAAAATAGAAGCCGCGATTACGCCCCGGACTACGGCAATCCTCCCCGTACATGTATACGGAAACCCCTGCGATGTGGAGCGAATCAAAAAGATCGCCGACACTTACGGGCTTAAAGTCATCTATGATGCCGCACATTCTTTCGGCGTAAAAATAAACGGCAAGTCCATTCTGGAATATGGGGACCTCTCTACCCTCAGTTTCCATGCAACAAAAGTCTACAATACAATCGAAGGCGGAGCACTGGTCAGCCATTCCCCAGAACAAAAGCAACATATCGACTACCTCAAAAACTTCGGATTCGCCGGAGAAACAACAGTTGTTGCGCCCGGCATCAATTCTAAAATGGACGAAATCCGAGCGGCTTATGGGCTCCTCAATTTAAAACAAGTTGATTCCGCAATAGAACAGCGCAAACACATTGTGGAACTCTACCGAAGAGGCCTCGGCAACGTCAAAGGAATCCGGTTCATTAAAGACATCGAAAATGTCCGGCACAACTATGCCTACTTCCCGACTTTCATTAATGAAAGAGAATACGGCATGAGCAGAGATTCACTTTATGAAAAACTAAAGAGCCAAAACATTTTCGGCCGGCGTTACTTCTACCCGCTTATCAGCAACTTCGCAACATATCGGGGGCTCGAATCCGCAGCTCCAGATAAACTTCCCGTAGCAAATAGACTCGCAAATGAAGTGATATGCCTTCCTATTTACGCCGGTTTAGGAGACGAAGACATAGAAAGAATTATCCAAATTATCAAAAGATGAAAAAGCTTCTCATCTTAGGCGCAATGGAAATGCACGTTCCGCTTATAAAGCGGGCGAAAGAACTCGGAATATATACAATAACATGTGATTATATTCCCGAAAATCCGGGCCACAAAATTGCTGACGAGGCTCATTTCGATAGCACTACAGATCCGGCCGCAGTTCTCCGCCTAGCGAAGGCATCCGCGATTGACGGAATTATGACCTACAATTCCGATCCGGCAGCAAAAACAGTTGCCTACGTGGCAGAAAAGTTGGGCCTGCCAGGAAATTCCTACGAATCCGTAAAGACGATGTCCGAAAAAGATCTCTTCCGAGATTTTCTAAAAAAGAAAGGTTTGAATGTTCCAGAATTCGGAAAATTCAACACAAAAGAAGAAGCGAAAAGAAACATTTCCAAATTTCATTTTCCGATCATCATCAAGCCCGTCGATGCCTCGGGCAGCAAAGGCTGCACCGTATTAAAAAATACAGAGGACCTAGGATTTGCAATTGATTGTGCTTTAGAGAAGTCGCGTTGCAAAAGATTCATCGTAGAGGAATACATTGAATCTGTAGGACCGCAATTGCACGGAGACGGCTTTGTAAAAAACGGACATATTGAATTCCTCTGCCTAGGTGATCATCACTTTGATTCTTCCATAAACAACATCGTCCCCTATTCAACAACCTTTCCGACAAGCCATTCAGCGAAAGAAATTGAAGCCTGTAGAGAGCAAATTCAAAGTTTCATATCAAAAGTCAAGTTTTCAAATGGCGGATTCAATGTAGAACTGCGGATATCAAAGCAGAACGGAAAGCCTTATATTATCGATATAGGTGCGAGGAATGGCGGTAACTTCACCCCTAAAGTCATCGAATATGCAACGGGATTTAACTTTATGGATGCAGCAATATCCGTCGCACTAGGCAAAGAACCTCCCGCATACAAATTACAGAATAACGGATTTTTCAGTTATCTCGTTCTTTATGCAAAGAAAGAGGGCTTTTTGAAAAGCATCGAATTTTCAAAAGAAATAGAATCGAGACTTTTGGAAAAACATCTCTATTTGAAGAGCGGAGACCACATAGAAAAATTTTTTGGCGCGAATTCTGCAATAGGGGTACTCCTCTTAAAATATGAATCTCGGGAAATAATGGACAGCATCGTTAACGGTTCCACAAATCAATATAAAATCAAGATGGATTGAAAGGAAAAATCATGATAAAGATAGCGATTATCGGAGCGGGAGCTATGGCAAAGATTTTTGCCACAAGAGCAAAGGAATTAAACATAGAAACCCTTTGCTTTGCTTGGGAACAAGGAGCCATCGCAAAAGATAGCGTGGATCATTTTTTCAATATTTCCATTTTTGAGAAAGATAAAATTACTGAAATTTGCAAAAAAGAACAAATTAGCGGAGTTCTCGCAACAACCGAACTGACGATTAGCATCGCTTCCTATATATCGAACAAACTAAATCTCAACGGCAATCTGCTGCAAGTCGCAGAAAACATTACAAACAAAAACTGGGTCCGCGAAAAAGCAAAAAGCATCTCAATTATCAAACATCCAGAACACCAATGGATTTATCCAGATACAAATTTCGCAGACATTCATCTCAAACAATACCCGGTCATCGTAAAACCGGCATCCGGTGGGGGAAAAAAGGGAATAACCGTTGTCAATTCCGCTAAAGAATTGGAACAGGCCCTGACATACGCAAAGACTTCCGTCAAGAATGATGACGGAATCCTTATAGAGAGGTTCCTTGATCAAGGAACCGAATATTCTGTAGAAAGTCTCTCCTTTGAGAAAAAACATTTTATAATACAAATAACTCAAAAAGACAGCTCGGGTTCCCCCCATTGCGTAGAATTAGGGCATCACCAACCAGCAAACATAAACAGCACAATATGGCAAAAAGTCGTTGCCGGGATAGAAGAACTGCTGACTACGCTAGGAATAGAAAACGGACCTTGCCATACGGAAATAAAAATAATCGATAGCAAAATTTATTTAATAGAGCTCAACGCCCGTCCAGGAGGAGACCACATAGCCTATCCTCTCACAGAATTAAGTACTGGATATAAATACATCACAGGAATCATCTTGGCTTCCTGCGGGATTTTCTATGATCCGAAAATATACCTCGGCAAAAAAATGTGCGCAGGAGTCTATTTCGTCTCTAAACAGACATCACATCTACAAAAAACGTTTGATCATTGCGAACAAGAACCATGGTGTTACAAAAAGAACAAGGTTTCCGAAGAACTGCAAGAAATAACGCATAACGACGGCAATAACATTAATTATTTTATCTATTGTGCAGACAAAAAGCCTCCACTCTAAGAAGTTCCCTATGAAAAAAATTGTAGAAATAGGCGGTAATTTTCCTCTTGAAGCCGCGGCACAAGCCTCTAATTGTCCAGAGAACGCCTTATTCACGTTCCCTAAATTCAAGAACAATTACTATACCTTCTCCGGAAGGACATCTATTTCTCTTATCTTAAAATTGATCAAAGGGCAAAAAAAGGCGTTACTTCCAGATTATACATGCGATTCCTGTATCACACCTTTTTTTGACAATGGATACTCTTTTTCTTTCTATAAGATTAATTCCGATCTCACCCCAGATATAGGTGATTTTTCAAAAAAGGCCGAAGCCCTTCAAAAGCATGGAGGGGGTGTCTTATTTTTGCAGACCTATTTCGGTTTTGACTCTCTCCAATCCATTAGAAGCCAATTACAAAAATACAACGGTATTACTTTTGTGGAAGACACGACCCATTCTTGGCTCAGCACATTCACAAAAAAAGAATCTCAATTTTATGTAACAAGCCTAAGAAAATGGTTGGGTATCCCCGATGGAGGCGTTGCATCTACCAATCAAGACAGCACAAACTCCGCCATTCATTTCGGCAAAGAAAAAATCGAAGAAGTCGAAGAATATGCAAAGGCCTCAGCATTAAAACAAGAATATCTAAAGGAAAGCTTGTCGTCTGATATTGCTCTAGAAAAAAAGCACTATCCTTTATTCAAACATACAAATTCATATTTTAACGAAACGAAAGACCTGTTGCACATCAGCAGTCTCACAAAAAGCATCATACAAAAAGCCGACTTTCATTTTATCAAGCAGCAGAGAAGAGAGAACTATCAATTTTTATTGGATCACGTCTGTTCCAAATACGTGCAGACGATCTACAAGGCGCTACCTGAAGACGTCGTTCCTCTGTACTTTCCAATCATAATCAATTCAGACCGTTCCCGTTTTCAAAAACATCTTGCAAGCAAAAACATATTCTGTCCATTCCATTGGCCCGTATCTCCGTTTCTCGAAAAAGAAATAAGCCAAGAATCGTTCCAATACAGAATTCTATCTGTCGTCTGCGACCAACGATATTCCATAGAAGATATGGACTATATATCGAAGTCCATAAATCAATATGAAGAATAGCCTCTATGAACGAAAAGCCACTAGTGAGCATATCCTGCCTCGTATACAACCACGCGCCATATATAAGGCAATGCCTTGAATGTTTCGTCCAACAGAAAACAACATTTCCTTTCGAAGTGCTTATTCACGATGATGCGAGCAACGACGGGACGGTAGAAATAATCAAAGAATACGAAAAGGAATACCCTGAAATAATCAAGCCAATATATCAAAAAGAGAACCAGTATTCAAAAGGCGTTGATATTTCGACAAATACAATGAATTTGCCCAGAGCTCAAGGAAAATACCTCGCTTTCTGCGAAGGAGACGACTATTGGACCGATCCGAATAAGCTCCAAGAACAAGTAGACTTTCTCGAATCACACCCCGATTATGCGATTTCACACACATCATTTCAATATTTCAATCAAATCAAAGGAGCATTCAGCCCAGATCAAAGCGTGGATTCCAATCTGAAAATTTTAAAGGAAAGCCCCAAAGACATAGCCTCTTTCATCCTGGATAAAAATAAATACAGGATACAAACTGCAACTGCTATGTATAGAATTGACTTACTGAAACAATTTTTAAATGACTTTTCTTTCTCTGGCTACTTTCTTATGGGCGATACCCAAACTTGGGTTCTTTTAAGTTCTGTCGGGAAAATTCATTTTATTTCTAAGCCAACAGCCGTATACCGGATATCTCCGAATTCTATTTGTGGCAGAGGACAAAAAAGTCAAAAGACATTCCGTTTTCAACTTTCTTGTGCAGAATTGCGCATCCATTTTTTAAAATATGTAAAAAGCAAGGAGCTCCAAAAAACCTTTATAAAAGACTTTGCTAAATCGCTCATAACGTATGCATCTTTTGATCCGCAATTCCACTCAAAATTGGATGAATCCATTATTCCGCAAAACGATGCCATTCTATTGCATTTGACACGGAAATTTGCACCAATTCAAAAAATTGTACAACGATTCTGGGTATGATAACTATGCAGACAACCTATCAAATATTCAAATCAGAAGTCATCATTCCGTTTTTGCTCGGGCTTCCAAGCAGACGTATTAGAACTTTTGTGATAAACCGGATTTTGAAAAGTAAGGGCGAAGACGTTTCCTGTTTACGCCATGTTACTTTTATTGATCCGAAAAAAATTTCAATTGGAGACAGAACCGTAATAAACCCATACTGCGTTCTTGATGGCAGAGGAGGATTGGAAATCGAAAATGACGTTGACATTGCAAGAGAAGCTTTAATTTGGACTATGGAACACGACACGTCCAGCGACACGCATGCAACTATCAAAGTTCCCGTACACATAGGCCATCACGTTTGGATAGCATCAAGGGCAATAATCCTTCCTGGTGTAACAATAGGGAACGGAGCCATCATAGCTGCAGGAGCTGTAGTAACAAAAGACGTCCCCGAATTTGCAATAGTCGCAGGCGTGCCCGCAAAAGAGATCGGGGTCAGAAGCAGTTCTATTAAATACAAATTAAATTATCATCCCAAATTTCGCTAAATGAAGCTCTATTTTGCAATAGACAAGCCTTTCGAACACGAAAACCCATACGTTGCGGTTCTCATTAGAAGATTATATGAAATAGATTCCAAAATAGAAATTGGCTGGGGAGTTTCAAAATTCTGGACGGATGAAATTTTCAATTTCGATATAATACACATTCAATGGCCGGAACTTCTTTGGAAAGCAGGGAAAAAAAATTTACCAGAAACCGAAAAAAGATTTGCGGATATAAAAGCAAAAGGCATTAAAATTGTTGCAACCTGCCACAATCAAATTCCCCATTACTGCAAAGACCCTGCTATTATCCAAAACAGTGAAATTACTTATAAAAGCTGCGATCTAATCCTTCATTTAGGAAATTACAGCCTTAATATATTCCAAGGTCTTTACCCAAAGGTTCAAAACAAAATTCTATATCACCACATCTATGATGACAAAGAAAATCCGTACTTCGATAAGAAAGAGGCGTGCAAGCATCTAAAAATCAGCAGCCAATACAAATACATTCTTTGTCTTGGGACGTTCAGAGATGAAGAAGAAAAGGCTATGATTCTATCACTTTCAAAATCTTTTGAAAATCGCAAAATCAAAATCATAGCCCCTTCTTTTTTCAGATTAAAACAACCAACAGGAATCCGATCTTTCTTAAAATTCTTAAAAAAAAGGATCCAGATTGCAATAACTCTACTCCGATTCAGAAACGTGATAACCTTTGGCAAATATATGCCAGATAGCGAACTGCCCTATCTATACAACGCCTGCGATCTGGTTCTCATCCAACGCCTCAAGATTTTAAATTCCGGAAATCTTCCGCTGGGATTCTATATGGGAAAAGTGGTCGTCGGCCCTAAAGAGGGAAACGTCGGGGAAATTTTAAATGCAACACAAAACCCGACTTTCGATCCGAAAGACCTGTCCACATTGCCAAATGCAATCTTTAAAGGACTCGCATTAGAAAAAAATGGTAAAGGCCAAGAGAATAAAGAATATTCAATCAAACATTTTGCAAGCAAGCACATTGCAAACATTCTCTATGGCTATTACAAAGAATTATTGAGTACGAAATCTACAGACGCGGTAGATCCAGCATAAACGCCGCTAGGCATTTCCACTCGAAGCAAAGAAACTAATGTTTTGCCATCGCTTCGCTTTTTCAAAACTTTAACATAAATTTCGGAAACAGATCTCAAAGGGTCTGCAATGTCTAGGTGAAATTTGCCGTTCGATTCGCGAAGCATCAAGACACAGGGAGAATTCACTTCTATTTGCGAAGCCTTCAAAAAGGAAAGGTGCCCCGGCTTATAAAAAACGGCAGCTAAAGAATTCGTCACAGGATCATATACAGACTGGGCATTTGTATCATTGGAAAGAATCTTTAATTTGGATACGCCATTCCAAAAACGCAAAGAATCCACGCCAAGCCCAATAAGATAAGAATACTTTCCTGCTTTTGGAGCAAGTCCATGATTTATCCATATTTTTAAAACTTTTTTACCTAGGGCAGAATCACGAACAGTTCCTATATCCCGCCAACGTCCGTTTTGAATGCGATTTGAAACAAAAAAAGATTGATTATCCAAGCTCTCATAACCAATACTATCGTACCAAAGCTTTTTCCCCGCATTTTCCTCAAAGCCCTCCGGCAACAAACCAGTCGCAGAATAAGTTTCAAAACGAGAAAGACGCTGATCGACCGCAGTCGTTACCTCGCTATGAGAATCGCTTTTTATTCCTGAACCTAAAGCCAAAATTCTATTGCCAAAAAAGAACCAGCTTTTATTTGCTTGAATCTGCGGAAGGTCAACAATCATCGCGGCAACGCCATCATTACCATTAGAAACACCGCCGGCAAAGTGGGATGAATTTTTCATCCGCGGAGGCATCAAAGGAACCTCCGAAAAGTTCGTCACACCCGGTAACTTGCTCCAATCCCAAATAGGATAGATATCGGCATAATCATCCCACCGATGATAAAACATATTTACACCCATTCCGAGCCAGTAACCCTTTTTATTTTCATTATTAACAAATTCACTTGAAACCGTGGCATCTGAAGAAATTTTTAGCGAAGAATAGAAGCTAGGCAAACGTTTCACTAACATTTCACCTCGCCAAAAATATTTGCAGCCCAAAAGAGATACTCCATTTAAACCATTGATATGAGCAATGAAACGTTGATATTCCATCTTTCTAGTAGAATCAACAGACATCAAATTGTTAAGTGTCCCCACCAAGGACAAGGCTCCGTCACTTCTATTGGGCCTCGAAATTTCACGTCCAATTGTCAAGACATCCATTGTTTTCCCCCAAACAAGCCATTGATCGCCATCAAGAGCTAAACCAGCCATCGCAACAATTTGTTTTGGCGAAAAGGCAAAAGAAGTTCCCCTCGATAAGTTCGCCCACAAACAAGCGATAGATAGAGCAACCTTTCCATAGCCGCCATTATATAACAAATTACCGTGTTGAAAAAAAGAATGGTCTATCTGCTGACCTTCTCCATCCGTTATGCTAATGGAATGGGCAATGCCATCTATTCCCAATTGAACCCGGTATTTATTTTGTTCTAAAATGCCGCGAACAACAACATTGGCAGAAATCCACGCTTCATTAGTGGCTGTCATCGAAGGTTTTTCTTGATTGTTCCCGATTAATTTTTCTTTCAACGTCAAAGGCAAATCATCCCACATCATAATCGCAACAGGATTTAAATCCAGCTGATTTCCTATATCATTAACCCACCAATTTTTGCAACGAAGAGCTGGCTCAAAACTATACCAATAGTTCAATCCTCTTAAAACGGCACTTTTCAAAGAGTCCTTTTGCAACAAGAAATTTTCTTCATAATATGCCGCAGACATTACATTCAAATTATTCAAATGCTTAGATGGCCAAGCCCCTTTGGAAGTATTATAATTGATACTTGACCAACTGCCGTCTGCATTTTGCAAATGCATTATCTCCAATGCAGAGTCTGTTGATATGCTTGCAACATAATATTTTTTGAGGCGAGTTCTCAATGAATCTAAATCAGCATCAGCCATTAAAAATGAAGACGCTATTATCAAGACTTGCAGAATTCGCACATACCGCAAATTTACCATCATTAGGCCTTTAAAAAATTCTATCAATTCAAAAAACGTATTTCTCTGCGAAACATAATCAACGATTCAATATATGTTTGCAAACAATATTCTCAAACCGGATTCTATAACAAGAAATGTCGTGAGTTCTGAGAAAAGTTAGCAAAGAGCGGACTTTCCGGGAAAAAAGGAACATGATCGATAGCCTCTGCTCTTGATATTTTTTCTGAAAAAGTTCAAAAGCCTTTGTGAAGCGCTCTTCTTCCATAAAAGGCTCAACCAGCAATGGCGTCAACAATTCATACAGATCCGGATTATAGACTTCCGAAGCCTTTAATGCTTCAAGTTTAAAATCCATTGAATGAAGAAGCTTATAGTATTGAAATGCAAACTCTTCCGGGAATCGAAGAAATTCATAAAAAATAATTTTTAATACAAAATTTTTAAAAGATTTCACAAAAATTTTTTGTTCCTCAGGAGCCAAAGAGTTCCAAATCTTCTGAATTGTCACTAATGTGGAAGGATAAGTTTGTTTGAAATTAGACGTTATCGAAGTCCCTGTATTAATCCGGTAGTGGACAAAAAAATGATTACATACCGAAATTTTCTTTGCGCGTATATTTGCCATTACAGAAAAAAAGCAATCATTCATCCGAGGCTGTTCTTGAAACTGAATCAAATTTTCATCGATAAAGGATTTCTTATATAATTTATCCCAAGCCGCCGTTCTGCAAAACTGAAAAGCGTCAGCCGCAATATCTTTACAAGAAAAACAGATTCTTGCGGGGACAAGATTTTCCTGTAAAGAAAATGATTCCGAAGAAAACTTTCCAGACTTTTGATCAAACGTAGCGGCCTTGCATATAACGACATCAGCATCAGTTTTCAATGATTGCGCATACATCACTTCAAGCATATCCAATTCGAACCAATCATCGCAATCCAGAAAAGAAAGGAACATACCGATAGCGGTTTTCAAGCCGACATTTCTCGCATGCCCCGCATTAGACGCTTCCTCTGAAATCACACGAATACGGGAATCTTTGCGTTGATATTCCTCTAAAATTTTCAAAGAACCATCCGTGCTGCCGTCATCGATACAGATAATCTCGATATCTCTTAATGTTTGATTGACAATAGAATCCAAGCATTGGCGCAAATAGGATTCACCATTGTGAACAGGGACGATGACAGAGACCAAAATTTTCATAATTATTTTCTTTTTATGATCTTTTTAAGTAAAAAAGCAAAATTTTTCTTCAATAAGAAGAAATAAAAAATCAATGTAATCAAAATTATTTTAAACAAATTAACATCACAATATTCCCGGTAATAATACATTTCAGAACGAAAGCGTTGTACCAATCGCTGCTTGTAATTAAGTGATTTATTTATTGTAGTCGAATGATTATGCAACAGATGAATATCTGGAATATAATGAACAACAAATCCCTTCTGTTGTAAGCGTTTAGCGAGAATCAATTCTTCCGCAAAAAGAAATGTATGTTCATCGAAGCCACCAATGCAATTAAAAATTTTGGAGGGAATCGCAAAGAACGACCCCATTACGCGAAAAACTGGGTTCTTTTCAAACGGTTCTGCTAAATCTCCAGAGTTCAAACAGGCCGGCAAAAACTTTGCAAGAGGATAAAACAAATATTCATATCCCCACCGGACAAACAAAGACTGTTCTTTATAGGGATTCTGTGATTTACCATCTTTTCCGACAATCGCCGGGCCGACAAGTCCCACGCTTGATTCTTCAAATTCTTTAATTAACCGATCCAAATTCAAAGAGCCATCTAAAACAACAATATCACTATTAGAAAATAGATAGCAATCCGCCTGCAAAAACTCGGATGCGATTTTAGCTCCAAAATTATTTCCTATTGCATAACCACTGTTATGCAAATTTTTCCATAAAAAGAGAGGATACCCGCAAGCATTCTTTTCTTCCAACACAGATTTCTGCCAAACCGAGCTTCTTTTTGTAAAAAACGCATCGGATAACTTTTGAAAATTTGCATCATCACAACTATTATCGACAATGACAAAAGCAACTCGCTCCGTAACGGTTTTCATTTTTCCGCACAGATGCTTTATATATGCAATAGAATCCTCAGCCGAATAAAAATCCAAAAGTATTATCGCTATCATTTTGAAACCCCATATAAAGAAAGCCACTCTTTCCTATGAGATTCCCAAGAATGCTTTTTCATATATTCAAGAGCTAATTGAGATTTTCGCTTCAACATTTCATTCTGCTCTGGGGCAGCATTTATTTGCTTGAAAATTTCAGAAAGTCTTAGGATATGTTCTTCAGCCGATTCGTAGTGATAGCTATAAAGGCAATCCGTTTCTTCCTGAATATCCTTAACACAAGCAATGTCTGGGCATATAACAGTTTTTCCATAAGAAAAAGCTAGCAGAATGGTTCCCGAATTTAATGAAGAGCGATAACTGTAAGGCGCAACAAGAATTTCTGCACTACTGATATAAGCAGACAAATCTTCATCACGAACAAATTTCATATCTAATATAACGTTCTCCATTCCCTTTGAAATCTCTACAAGTTCATCCCCGTAAGACTCAGGTTCTACTTTTCCACAAATGAGCAAAACAGGAGCTTTAAAAGTCGGAAATGCCTTTTTGTACGCCGAAATAAGGACATCGACATTTTTATACGGTTGTACAGCTCCCAAAAAAAGAATAATATTCTTTGAACCCTCAATTCCATAACGTGCGCGGACATTCAGATCAGATTTTGGATAAGAACAGAAATAATCGCCATGAGGGATAAAAATTACTTTATCCTTATATTTGCGAAGATACGATAATTCCGCAGTTGCCCTACTCATAATATGGATCTTAGCTGAAAACCGGAGTAGAAGCCACCGCAAAATAGCATTATACCAAGGAGATTTGCTATGCGGAACCAAATTATGGACAGTCCATACAATCTTTTTCTTTTTCCAATTCAATGTCAATAAAAAACAGAGCCTCTTCAAAAAGGAAACAAAAGAAACGCTCTGGTCAAACCAATTGATATGATAAATATCGGCCTTAAACAAATCCCGAGGGCGTTCCTTCTGCAAATCCTTATATCCCCAACATTCGAAGGCTCCTGAGCTTTCCAACAGCTTTGCCAAATTAAAGAGAAAATGATTGGATCTCTTCTGGTGCGTAGGGTAAAAGCATATAATCGTTTTAGACATGCGCGAGTTCTCAAAAAAGATGCAATAGGCGAGAAGGAATATATTCCAAGAATAAACGGAGAATTCCATAGAAAAAAATATTTTTCTTCAAACCGGAACGCAATGAGCGGCGGAAAGCATCCTTCGATAGCGTTGCGTGATAGATCCAATTTTCCTTAAATGACAAACTCTTATATAAAACGGAGTGCTTCATTCTGATATAAGTAACATTCTTCTTCCAACTGGCCACTTTATTTGAAATTCTTTGTGGATTACCCGTTTCATCCAAGCATTCCACCAAAGGCTCAGGCACAAAATAAAAATCGGCTATTTGAGCAAGTCGGATCGTCAATTCATATTCTTGCCAAAAAATCAGATTTTCATCGAAAAGTCCAACCTCCGCAAATAAACTTCTAGGAATCATCAAGCAAGATGTAGATGTAACATACGTGCAAAGAATAAGCCTGCTGATATTTCCCGAGAACTTCTGTGGCGGCACAGAATTCTGGAAAGAGCATCCTTCAGGAGAAACTTTTTTAAAAATTCTACCACAAAAAACAACGGCCTTGGAATTTTTTTGGAACAACTGAAGTTGTTTCTCTATTTTTTGAGGTAACCAGACATCGTCGTCATCCAAAAAGGCTATATACTCCCCTTTTGCATGTTCTATGCCGACATTTCTCGCATGATTGCCTCCTCTAGACTCTTCATTTGAAATCTGGACATAAACAATCCGCGGATCATTTTTATAGATGGACTCCGTAGAATCGGAAGATGCATCATCAACGACAATGCACTCCAAATCTTGAAATGTCTGTCGCAAAACGCTCTTGATTGCATTTTCAAGATATTGAGGACGATTATGCGTGGTAATGACGGCAGAAACAAGGGGCATCTTATTTTTCATTCCTGTCATCAGTTATTTGTTCCTGCTCTTCGGCATCGATCTCTTCTGTTTCAGATTCCTGCTTATGGACAGCTCCCATACAAAAACCAGCCAACAAATAAGCCAATACATTATTCCCGCCGATCTCTCCGGACAATATGGCAAAAATCAAAAAGGAAAACATAACAAAAAAGCCCGTTTTTGCAAATTCAATATTTCGCCTGCGGAAAAAATAAATTAAAGCACATACGAATAAAAGAAAATAGGAAAACAGCCCCAGAATTCCATAATCGATCAACTGATAGAATAGCACCGATTCCAAGCCGCCAATGCTCGTGTCCGTAACGCGGTCATTATAAGTATCCCTTTCCATCACATTCTTGCTGGTATAGCGGACTCCGTTACCAAGAACAGGGCTTTTCATAAAATAAACGTAGGAATAAAGTAATTGTTCCTGTCTCATAGAAATAGTGCTACCCTGGCCTTCTTCAGAAAAACGGTCGACAACCTTACTGACGGAAAATATCAAAAGAAAACAGGCAAAGCCTGCTATCACAATTTTTAAAGCCGCAGGCAATCGGCCAAAGAGCATTAATGCCAAGCACAAAAGACAACAGAGCAAGCCGGATCGGGAACCGCTCAACAGAAGAATCAAGCCCAAGGAACCAAATGCAACTATTTTCTTTATTTTGCTCCATTCCAAGTTTTTCACTTGCGTTGTAAGTGCCAAAATAAAACAGCAAGTCATAGCGCCCAAAGCACTGGGATGTTGCGTTGTAATAAAGATTCTTGTACGATAAGAACGGCTCATAGAAAGGACACTGTCCAAATCTAAATAACCGTCATAAATGGGGAATGCCTTGCTTATAATCCGGAAAAAAACATTGTCTCCATAAGCGAGTTCAAATAAACCAAGTAGTCCGATTACAATAATCGGCCAAAAAAGTTTGTTCCATAAATTGATCTCTTTATAAAACAGCCCACATATAAACGCCAAAAACAAATATGAATAATTTTCCATAAAATAACGAAACGCATTATACACGCCCTTAACGCCTTCACCACAAAAAATTGCGGTAGAAAATAGGGATACCGCTAATAAAAGGAGAGGAAATTTCAAAGGAAATGCTAAAAAAGAATCCTTGAACTTTTCAAAAGACTCTAAAAAAGCCAAGAAGAAAAAAGAATACAAAAGTATATGATGGGGACTTATTGCCGGACTTTTAGTAAAAGCGACACACGGCGGAATCAAAACCGTTACCAGCAATACGCAAAAAAAACGCTGCGGAATTTTTCCAAACAACGACACTGCCAATATGACAGCAAATAGCAGTAGGACTAGATAGCTCACCATAACGGACTACTTTATTAACAAAGAATAGCTTTTTTCAAGCAAGTCCAAAACATTTGAAGAAGAAAAATGATCCCGAGCACGTTCCCAAGCAGACTTTCCCATCTGCCACCTTAAAACAGGATCGTTAACCATTTTTTCAAGCGAAGCCTGCAGCGCATCTATATCGCCGGCATTCACAAGAAATCCGGATCTTCCATTTTCAACTACGAACGGAACTCCGCCAGAGAACGTAGAAATTACAGGGAGTCCAAACCCCATCGCTTCCACTAAGCTCATACCAAAAGTTTCCGCATAAGACGGCAAAACAAGAAAATCAAACTCCGGCAATCGCTGCAAATAGGCATCATTCTTCAACCAAGGAGAAACAGATATCGAAGCAGCCTTAGAAACTCTAGCAACAGCCGCCCTCACCGAATTTTCTTCCCCATCTCCGAAAAGAAACAATTGAACCGGTACTGAAAAACGGGCAGAATCAAAAGCCCGGATTAGATCATAGACACCTTTTCTTTTGCCATATCTTCCAGAAAATACAATTTTAACTGGCAAAGAATGTTCCGCAAGGTCAGCAGGAGAAGCTGCAATGGAAGGACAAGGATTTGGAATTACTGAAAATAAAGGATGCTTTTTCCCCAAATATTTTTCCATAAACATTTGCATATCCGGGGTAATGCAAATAATCATCGCTGAATGCCGGAGATAGCTCTTAATAAAAGCGCGAATCCAAAACGGAGACTTCAAACAAAATGTTTGAAAAGCACTTCCGTGAATATGGGCCATATATTCTTTACTTCGCAACCGCAAGCAAAGGCTGATCAGATATTTTCTAAAGAAGGACCCATAGCTTGAAGTATGAATTTGATAATATGCGAACTTTTTACTGGGGCAAATCAATAGCCTAATACAGACACGAAAAAGCAGAGGGACGGAGCGAATGAACGAGCCTCTATAAGAAGCTATAAAGTTCTCTTCCGGCAAATGAAACAACTTTTTATAGCTCGAAAGAACCGAACTGATTCCTCCCTGCACATAAAAAGCGGGACCTATATGACAAACGCGCTCAATCATCTGCGACCTTAATTTTAGAAACAAATTTCACGGAACCGCAGCAGCTCTCTTTTGAATATAAAGTATTTAAAGGTTCTTTTTCGCCAAAATGCTCTGAATACCACCCAAGTATAGGCGAATTTTGTCCATAAACGACCTGATAAGACAATTTGGAATCCGGCTCAAAAATCACATTTCGCATACCCGGCATATTCAAGCAGAAAACGTTTCCTTGTTGTTCAACAGACACTTTTGGATGGATGTGAAATGGAATTTCAGCCATATAATAATTTTTCCCATCAAGTTCATCTGTTATGACAAATTCATTGCCTGCAGAGTTAAATTCAATCGTGCGAATATGAGTCACGCCTAATTTTTCATAGCCATTATGGGATGCCGCAATCTTGTTCTGAGCCGAATCCACATTCAAAATTTTGCATTGATAGTGCTTTAGCCACAAGGTCGGTCCCGCAAGCTGTGCTTGATTTTGTCCATTGATGCGAATCGTATTGTGCGCAAGGGTTCCGACAAAATACTTGCGCCATTCCGGTTGTGTATGATATGTGTAAGTCCCGCTATCCACAAGAACAGGCTTGCCGTCCACATGAAGTATAAATGAAAGTGCATCTGAATGACCATGTGCAGCAATGCTTAGATAGCCCAACGGAGCCGCATCGAAATGCAAATATATTTCTTTTTGTAATGACTCCTTCCGGAAAATAAAATGCCCGCTATTCTTGCAGAAGAAAGAAGATTCCGGATCTCCGGTACTTGGCAAATTTTCAAAAATTTCGCGACCAGGAGTTCCAAGCAACAATTCACACTTTTCATCCCAGACAGAAATTTTCCGTTTGATAGCTGAGTCATTAAAATAAGCGGCAAAAGCAGAAAGCTGAGAAATGAAATTGTTAAAATATCCGCCCCCACTGAGCCGGAGGCAATATCCATCATCGCCATCGCCATACATCGGATAATTTCCGTTCTGGTCAAGCATCTGATTCAAGTAGAGGGCCATCTGATGCAGCCTGGTTTCATAATTTAGAGAAAAAGGATGACCGCAATTTTTCCCGATGATCGCCGCAATCAAGAAGAAGTCATTGATGAATTGAATATATTCAGCCGCTTCTTCGCGGTTGACCCCTTCTTCTGTATTCTGCAGAAGAATTTCCCGTTCAAGCCCCCGCTGCGCATAATGCAGCCATTTATTCTTTTGTGGGAAATCCCAGCGGCAACAGGCGACGAACAACCCCGCATATTCCGAAATCAAATGATTGTTCGCCGAAGAGCAACGGGAAGGATGCGCATAAGAATATTCGCAATGCTTAAGAATACAAGGCATCCATATATTGAGTGCAAAATTTTTAAACTCTGGGCTCTCTTTGCAAAGCTCATCCGCATTGAGAAGTTCCCAGCAATAGTACCAATTTATCAAACGGATATTGACTTCAATATTGCTGTACCAATTTACACCCATCAAATAGGGGTTTCCTGCAATCCAAGACGCAACCTGGTAGCAAAACAAATCCAAGAGATCCTTATCCTGCGAGTTCCGATACTCCCAAGCAATTTGCGTCAAAAAAAGTAGACGGTTCACTTCCCAAGCATACTTAGCGCTCCCATATTCATCAGAGCGGATGTTGATCGCATGGGCAAAACGTTGCGGGAAAAACTTGCCGGAAGAAATATCCTTGTGCCAATCAATCGGCTTGTAAATATCTATGGAACTTCCAAAAATCGGATATGTCCTATGCTTTTCGGAAAGGATCAAATGGCTTGAAGGGAAGGGAAAACGAGCTTTTTTCTTATTTTGTACAAATGCTATCTTGTCCAACGCGTGAGTCCGAATGCGCTGACGGCATCTAAAAAAAACTTCACTAAAGCCAAAAGAGCGAAGCCTATTTAAATACCAAGAAATAGACAAAATCAAACTCCCCGTTATAAGCCGAGTATTTTTTTGTACGCCGAAATAAGCTTCGGCTTTTCATAATCCCAGCTCAACGTAGAACGCACACGGTTTCTGCCAAATTCGCCCATTTTTTTTGCATCTTCGGGATTATCGAGCAGCCACAAAAGTTTATCTGCAAAATCGACAGTATCTCCATTTTTTGCATAAAGAGAAGATTCCTGTGCAGAAAAGCGGCCCTCTTTAAGATCATATTGCACTATCGGGCGACCGAAAGCCATGTATTCCATAATCTTGTTCATCGTCGATTTATCATTCATCTCCGAAGGAAGATCGGGATTCACACAGACATCCGCAGTATTCAAGATATCGGCGAGATATTCATTGGAGACCCGCCCCGGGAAATCGACATATTTTTCAAGTTGTAATGAGCGATTCAATCTTTTTAGCCGTTCAATTGCCGGTCCTGATCCCATCAGACAAAAACGAATATCTGTCCGGCCCTGCTTTTTAACAATATATTCAACAGAGCGGAGCAAAAGATCAACGCCTTCCTGCTGTCCCATTACTCCCACATATCCGACCAAGAATTTAAAACCATTCTTTACTTCAGGCTTCGCCGGACCAACTGCCAAACGGGATAGATCGGGACCGCTACGGACAATCGTCACATCCTCGGACTTCTTCTTTCCCCGCGTCATAGCGATTTCCTTATAGGATTCATTTGTCGCGATGCAATGCGAAGCGAAAAAGAATGTCAGCCGTTCAAAAAAGACCATTAAATGATATCCCCAATTCTTTTTGCCATACTTTGCAAGCCAAAGCTCAGGATTGATATCGTGATGATCGAACAATAACTTACAGCGAGTAAGAGTGAAAAAGGGTAAAGCCGAAATAAAAAGCAAATCAGGCGGATTGCAAACATGAATTACATCCTGCCGTCCATGCTTCAAAAAAATTTTCAAAAGCAGGCGGAATTCATGAAACAAGGCAAAGAAGTATTCAAACGGATATTCCCACACCCGTTCCGCTTCTTTGAGAGGATGGCGAAAGACCCTTATCCCTTCCAAGAGCAACTGCGACTCTGGATAATTTTTCGTTTTAGGGCAAATAACAGAAACTTCCGCCCCTGCTTCGTGGAGAGATATTGCTTCTTGCCAAACTCTCCGGTCAAAAGGAACCGGCAAGTTTTCAACGACAATGCATATTTTTTTCCCGGAAAGAGGCTTATCCATTTATTTACCAGCTAAAACCTTCATAATTTGAAACTTTCATAACAGACTCATTTTTCAATCGGGCGAGATCAAAGAAACTGACATTTGGATAGGAAGGAATCAAAGCCGTCACTTCTGGATTCGCTACCGTAATAACAACCAACTCGGAAGATTCCAAGATTTCCTTTATTGTAGGAACTACGTTCAAATTTAAAGAAGATAATTTTCCTACAATCTGTTCCTGATTCGTGCCGCTTTCTTTCGCCAAATTCAGATAGCGGTCATATATTTGCAAATCCATACCTTTTGCAATTAAAGATTCCGCAAGAAGAACCGGAGCGGAATTTCTAAGGTCATCGGTACCGGACTTAAATGTAAGCCCTATTATGCCAACCCGGTGTACCTTTTTTCTGCAAATAAAATCAACAGCCCGTTTGATCTGCCCCTTATTGCTGGAATCAATGCTCTCTAATACAGGGACTGTCAAATTGTTGTCGCGTGCAAGAGCCCTCAAACCCATTAGATCCTTGGGAAGACAAGAGCCTCCATAAGCAAAGCCCGGTTTAAAATAAACAGAAGAAATATTGAGTTGCGTATCCCGGCAAAACAAATTCATCACTTGATGGCTATCTATCGACAAGGCTTTGCAAATAGCACCGATCTCATTTGCAAAAGTCACTTTCAACGCATGGTAAGAATTATTCACAAACTTGATTATTTCGGCAACCTTGGGATCAACCTCAATAACGTCCGCTTGCAACGGTTCATAAATACTCCGCATAGCTTCGATCGATTTCTTCTGCGCAGAACCGAGCACTGTAATCGGAGGCGTCAAAAAATCCTGAACAGCTTTGCCTTCGCGCAAAAATTCAGGATTGGAAACCACACCAAAATCAACACCCACTTTCTTTCCCGTTTCATTTTCGATAAAAGAACAAATTCGCTCATTCGTTCCGGGAGGAACAGTACTGCGGACAACGATCGTGTGGTACTCCGATTTTAATTTCAGCGCCGATGCAATATTGTGAACGGCGGAAAAGACAAAAGACAGATCCAAATTTCCTTCAGGACTATTAGGCGTCCCCACGCAAATTAAAGAGATCGATGTATTTAAAACGGCTTCTTCCGTTGAATTCGTCGCAGAAATAAGTCCTTTTTTCTTGCCTTCCGCAATAAAATCGCCGATCTCCCGTTCCACAATCGTAGGGACACCGTCATTAATGCGCTTCACTTTTCCCGCATCAATATCGCAACCAACAACAGAATGTCCTAAATGAGATAGGCACCCTATGCCGACGCATCCAACATAGCCTAGGCCAAAAACGCTGATCTTGCACATATAATTTCCTTACAGGGATATAAAAAAAGGGATGAACTTCATCCCTCAGCTTCACCTTTACCAACGTTTGCGACGTCAAAGCCTATCTTCCGTAAGATAGCAGCATCCAATATATTTCTTCCATCAAATACAAACGCAGGTTTAGACATCTCATTATAGATGCGCTTCCAATCCAATTCGGCAAAGCTCTTCCATTCCGTACAGACAATTACAGCATGAGCGCCTTCCGCGGCCTTGTAAGGATCCTCTTCAAAAGTCACACGCTCAATGACATCCGCCAAATCGCGTTTGGCATCGTGAATAGCCTTCGGATCCGTTACGACAGGAAGAGCATGTTCAGCAAGGAGATCACGCACAACCAAATTTGCCGGACTTTCGCGGGTATCTCCCGTATCGGCCTTGAATGCAAAGCCAAAAACGGCAATTCGTTTGCCAGCAATCGTATTGAACATTTTTTCAAGCATCCGGGTTACAACGCGGTGAGTCTGCCATTCATTAATTTTGACCACACTTTCCCAGTAATCAGCCACTTCCGGAAGTCCATAATAACCGCACAAATACACGAGGTTCAAAATATCCTTCTTGAAGCAAGATCCTCCAAAGCCGATGCTCGACTTGAGGAACTTTGACCCGATGCGGGAGTCCTTGCCAATGACAAATGCCACTTCGTCCACATCTGCACCCGTCCGTTCGCAAAGAGCGCTAATGGAATTGATGGAACTAATGCGCTGAGCAAGAAACGCATTCGCCGTAAGCTTGGTGAGTTCCGAACTCCAGAGGTTCGTCGTCAAAATGCGTTCGCGCGGCACCCAATTTGCATAAATGTCCACGACTTTATTAAGTGCGGCAAGACCGGACCTCGTCTGGTGGCTTCCAATAAGCACCCGGTCCGGTTCAAAAAGGTCCCGGACAGCAGTCCCTTCTGCCAAGAATTCCGGATTGGAGAGGACCTCAAAATGAAGTCCTTTGGCATTGCTATTAAGAATGCGTTCCATCGCCGCAGCCGTACGCACAGGAAGCGTAGACTTTTCAACGATGATTTTGTCATTCTGGCTGACTTCGAGAATTTCACGAGCCGTCTTTTCCCAATACTGAAGGTCGCTAGCCTTGCCCGCGCCCTGCCCGAACGTCTTGGTCGGCGTGTTGACACTTACAAAAATGATGTCCGCTTCCCGGACCGCCTTCGGAATATCCGTACTGAAGAAGAGATTGCGGCCACGGGCGCACTTCACGACATCATCCAGACCCGGTTCAAAAATAGGCAGATTCTCGCTATTCCATGCATCAATGCGGGATTGATTAATATCAACAACAGTAACTTTCACATTCGGGCACTTGTCAGCGATAACTGTCATCGTCGGGCCGCCCACATAGCCCGCACCAATACAAAGGACGTTAGTAGTAAATTCCATAATGTTCCAAATTTACAAATCTTTTGAATAAAAGAAGTTTAGAGAAATACCCGAAGTCAGCCAAAAATCAAAGCCATCCGCGCCTTCTATGTGATCTAAATTACGGTAATGCCGCACTCCGCCCCCCAACCTTGCTTGCAAGCCTTTCCAAAAAGAAGCTTTGTAAGTTAAATCTAATATATATTGACGCTCCACCACTCCGGAAAGAGCCTGTTTGCAAACAACAGCTTCATCATAATCCGTATAGAGATCCTTATCGCCCTGCCGAAGCCAGGCGAGTTCAAGCTCTACCGAATGCCGACCATAATTCCAAGCCGTCGTAAACCAAAGATCCTTTGCATCTGGACCGCGGCGGTATCCCAACGGATAATCCACAAAGAACATATCCGCAAAATCGGCATCGCTCTGATCGCGGTAATTGGAGCGGTACATACGCCGCGACGTGTACTTCAACAAAGGCAAGCGCTCATTCCCTGCGGCAGGATCCGTATATACGGCATCCAAACGGAAATCGAAAGAACCCCAACTCTTCGTATCTATTTTCTGGTTATATCCCACAAGATAGCTGAGAATTCCCCGAGTTGAATTTTTACCCGTTTCACCCACCGGGCTCTTGATGTCATCAATGCCCATCTGGTAATAAAAAGACCCACCCTTTGTCGGACGGAAGCCTAGTTCCAATGTCACATTCGCCTTGGTATAGCCCGAAGCATAATTGTCATGCCAAAACATAAAAGGATTAATGGTGCGGAATTCCACTTGCTTGCCACCAATGACGGATTGCTCAATAATATACAGCCAAGCGAAGTTCAAATCCACGCCGACCCGGTGATACACCAGCGTTTTGTATGGCTCCGTATAGCTGCGGTTCCGCTGATTGTCCACCTCCAAATTAGCCTGTTTCCACACTTCACTTGTCGTATCCGTCACCTCTCCCCCTACAGTAGAAGGAGTACCATGCAAATGGGAGTTCAGGGAACTGATGAAAAAATCATAGCGGAAAATGCTCGGCGAAAAATTCCAGAGAATAGCATCGTGATAAGGAGCACCTCCCAAAGCGAGAGTATTCGGGCTAGGTCCCATTTCCGGTTTAAACCGGCCCGCTTGCAAGAAGCCCGCCCCATAGACCCACTTCGCATAGCCTTCGGTAGGGACATTTATGTCCAAATGATCTGGAGAAAGGGTGACATTGGAAGAATAATCGTCTTCATACCAAGCCTCAATATCCTTGCGGAGCGGAAAATTGAAATAGACGCTAAAGTCCTTGTAAGCACCGCCGAAATACAAATCAAAAAAAGGATCTATCGTTTCATAATTGCGCCCGGTTTCAAGCGGGATCTGCAAACCGCGCCAATTACTGCTATAAAAATCCACCGTATCTACCGCAAAGACGGACGCTTTAGGAGCGCCTTCCACACCCAAGGAAACGTTCGTACCGACAGAAAAAGAACCTTCCGCAAAAGCGGCCGAAACCAAAAGAAGTCCATACAAATACATTCTGATTGGAAAACGCATATTTTTAAAAATAACAACATTGGCGCCCAAATTTTGAAACCGCGTCCTTTTACTATCTTTCCCATAATGAAATTTTCTCTCAAAACAGTCTTTTCGCTCCTTATAGCCGCAGCAAGCCTTTCTCCTGTTTCTGCATTGGCAGCATTTCCCGTATTTTCGAGCGATCATTACCGGAACCTGAAAACGCTGGAAACGACGCCCCTTCTCTATGAATACCACAGGATGACCACTTCCGATGAACAGCAGATATTCTACTTCCCGCGCAGGGATTCAAGCTGGCGCAAAAATTATGCGGAAGAAGAAAAGCGGGCCCTTCTCAAATATCAAGACGGGCGACAGGCAATCGCCGCAAGCCTCATCGGCGGCGCAGACTACCGCGGAGGCGAAGCGCTAGGTGATACAATCTGGCCCGGACTCGATGGCGGACTTTATCTGAGGGGATTCCGCGATTCCATCGAATTTGCGCTCGACGCCCGGATTTATGTGGAGAACCACAGTGCCGACTATCCGAAATCCTTTGACGGAGAATTCGTCGAATTTCAAAAAGAAGAAAACAACGACGGCGTAGAATACGCAAGCTATGCCCGCTACCGCGGACACTTCGCACTTAATATGGGCTTTGGAAGGCTAGACCTCGCCCGCGACGTAGTCCACTGGGGGCCCGGCTATTACAACAACCTCACACTCAACCAATTCGCGCTGCCCTATAACACTCTGTCGTTCGAATTCCAAGTGGGGCCGCTCTCCGTAATCAGCCTCTACGGCGACCTCCGCATATACCCAAACAGCATGAGTTCCAAAAACACGAACGACCGGAATCTTTACGGGCATCGATACGAACTGAATCTCGGCAACTTGATTCTCGGTATGAGCGAAACCCAGATTCTCTACAACGAAAATAAACCGTGGCTCTTTGTACCCATCGTCCCCCTCTTTATGGAAAAGGGAAACTTTTCAGAAGACAACAACAATGGGGCTCTCGCCTTTGACGCCAATTACCGCCTATTCCGCTTAGCTCGCCTCTACACGGAATTCTACATCGACGATTTCGAAAGCCCGATCAGTTTAGTAAAGAACGACAACATCGAAGCGAAATGGGCTTGGATGGCAGGGGCCCAAGCAGGCAAGGACTTCAACATCCACGGCTATACCCTTGAAGCAGGGACCATCGGCGAATACGCCCGCATCGAACCGTACGTTTACAGTCATTTTCACCCATACACGGCACAGACGGCAAACCTAGGATATCCGCTCGGAAGCCCGAATGGTCCCAACAGCCAGACAATCGACTGGGCCATATACGGACGTTTTGCAGATAAAATAAGTTTCAACTTGCGG
Source organism: Fibrobacteraceae bacterium (assembly GCA_023231365.1). Taxonomy (GTDB): domain Bacteria; phylum Fibrobacterota; class Fibrobacteria; order Fibrobacterales; family Fibrobacteraceae; genus Hallerella. The sequence goes on from JALNVO010000005.1 coordinate 27,393, forward strand.
AACACCTGGCTCTGGAAAGGCACAGATTACGGCAGTTCCATCAACGACACAACCCCGACAAGCAACCACAACAAACTGCCCAAAAAATTTCTGGACGGAGCGAAAATGAAGTATTCCCTCACGCCGTCCATCAGCTATGACGGGAACTACGTATCGTTTCTCGGCGAAATCACGCTGTTCAACGACGAAAAAATCTACACGCGGCTGGGATTCAAATGGTAATAAAGAAACCGGAACTTCTCGCACCCGCAGGCGATTTAACCCGTCTCCGATATGCGCTCGCATACGGCGCGGATGCGGTATATGCAGGGCAGCCGGCCTTCTCGCTCCGGGCCCGCGAAAACGGATTCCGGAATTTAGACGATCTCGCCGAAGGAATTTCGCTTTGCCGCGAACAAGAGAAAAAGTTCTATCTCACGAGCAACGTCATCGCGCGCAATGCAAAACTCGAACCCTTTCAAAAAGCGCTCCTCGCCGCACTTGAACTAAAACCGGACGCGCTCATCGTCGCCGACCCCGGAATCATCTCGTTTGTCAAAAAAGAATCGCCCGAAACAGCAATACACCTCTCCGTACAGGCAAACACAACCAACTACCTCACCGCGCAATTCTGGCAAAGCATCGGTGTATCGCGAATCATTTTGAGCCGCGAGCTCCGCCTTGCGGAAATCCTCGAAATACAGAAGCGCTGCCCCGGATTGGAACTCGAAGTCTTTGTACATGGAGCGGTCTGTATGGCCATGTCCGGGCGCTGCATGCTGAGCGACTGGACCGCGCACCGCGATGCAAACCAGGGAATGTGCAACAACTCCTGCCGTATGCCGTACCGGCTCTACGCGAACCAGAACGTACAATCGGACAATTACCGCGAACACGAAGGCAATTTTTCGCTCGAACGTTCGAACGAAGAAAACGCGGAACCCATCATGCTCGACGAAGACCGCTGGGGAACCTACTTCATGAGCAGCCGCGACCTGTGCGCACTCGACGCGCTTCCCGACCTCATCAAAGGAAACATACAGAGCTTCAAAATCGAAGGACGCACCCGCAGCATCTACTACCTCTCAGCAATCGTCTCGGCCTACCGCAAAGCCATCGACAGCATTGCCCAAAACGGAAACATCCCACAAATTTCCCGAGATCTCATCGAATCGACTGACAGCCGGGGACGGATGCCGGGCTTCTTCCAAGGGCCGCTCCCGCAGAACTATGAAACAACCCAGGAACCGTCAAAAGCAGGAGTCGTCGCCGCACAGATCACGGGCATAGACGAATATGGATTTATCCACGCACACATCAAAAACCAGATCTCCGCGGACTCGAAGCTCATCTGGATGACCCCGGAAGAACGGGCTCCTGTAGAAGTTGAAGCGCTCAAAAACGCCAAAGGAGAAGACGCAAAGACACTTCACCCCGGCACAAACGGGATGATAAAGCTTCATTCTAATGTGACACATGGCACAAACTCCCAAAAATTTGCATTTTTAGTCACAACAGAACCTAAAAAGACCCTTTGGCAAAATAGATTAACAAATATGGAAGATTCCTGTCAGAACAAACAAAGCTCTATTTTTCGCAATTTTGAAAAAGCGTTTGCCGAAGGAAAACTCGACTACCTGCGCCAACTGTTTTTGCCTTATATCCTGAACAACATAGCAGACCTCTACCAATTCAAGAAAAACAACCTCAAGGAATTTGCCGAAGCCGTCGGCACGCAGCAGTTGCTCCAGCTGTACCTCTATTATAAAAAGATGCCGCTCGACATGCGCCGCTATATGGAAAACCAAAGCGAATCCATCAAAGAAGAAATCTGCAAAACCACCAAAGAGCGCCAGGAAGCCGTCGCCGACTGGATAAAAGCCCATGCAGAGCGCCACCGCGACCTCACAGTAAAAAGCCAGTGCATCTACCTTGAAAAGATCGCCGACCAAGTAATTCCACCAATTGAAAAAGCGCTCGCCGACTACGAAAAATCGCAGAACTGTTAACTAATTTATATGTAGGGAAAAGCCTTTCCCTCGCCTCCGCCCTGGAGTCTTTTCACCGGACATCGGCTCCGGCTACCCTTTCATTCAGGCATAATCTGCCTTCATCGCGGCGAAAGAGACCAACTTTTCACACAGACACTTTAAAGGGCACCACAAAAAATAGCTCTCTGAATTAAAAAGTCTATAAAAGAGATCAGAGGTCACCTCTAAAAATTCATTTTCTATGACCAGAAGCCGGTTCCCTTTTTAGGGAACGTCAGGATTCGAAGAGCCGGACTCCGGGCCGGCCCCGAAGGGGTGAGGATGGAACAACGTGACACCGCAACAACGAGAAGCCGGTTCCCTTTTTAGGGAACGTCAGGATTCGAAGAGCCGGACTCTAGTCCGGCCCCGCAGGGGTGAGGATGGAACAACGTGACACCGCAACAACGAGAAGCCGGTTCCCTTTTTAGGGAACGTCAGGATTCGAAGAGCCGGACTCCGGGCCGGCCCCGAAG
>JALNVO010000006.1 GCA_023231365.1 Fibrobacteraceae bacterium
GCGAGCCAATAAGGACCTTACGCAGATGGCAGACCGACCTACGCGACGTGACGCGTGGCTAGTATCCTAGGGCTACGCCCGCATATGAAGAACCCCCGGCTATGCCGGGGGGTTGCTTTTTTTTAAATCGTTTTAGCTTTTATCTCACTTAGCACAAATTAAAATAAGAGTTTTTAAAGCTCCAATTAACTTGACTATCAAGTTTATACACGGCTATCAAGAAAGTTTTCAGCAATGTCCCGTTTCTGGGCAGGAGAAAGTGGTTGAACCTTTTCATCCCAGAGCACGTGACTATAAATTTTCATATAAGAAATATTCTCAATCGAATAGACGTGATCGTCAATCATCAATTCATCTATGCCGCGGGCAATGCAAACAACATCTGGATCCCTAAAAAAAACAAACTGATACTTGTCATTCTTCTGTTGTATAGCAATACGCATATATTTTCCTTACCTTGTTGATTTCCAACTAATTTAATTAAAATTTTTAAATAATCAAAAATTTTTGAATTTTTCAATAGAAAGATCCATCCTTTCCGAATTATTCCGAACCGAAGTGATCTTCATTAAACGCAGATTTATATTCACAACAAAAACAGCGGCCATCGGCCGCCCAAAATAAAAAAAGGCATCCCTTTCGGTTGAAATACGCTCGAAGCTACTCTTGTAAAAAAGATAGCTCGCCTTACTTGTCTGTCTTTCAGGGCCGAAGGCCGGGCATAAACATTCAAGCAAGAGCTCGGAGCTGAACAGATCTTGTTAGATCGGGCATAAATACCGAGGGATGCCACTAATAATATACTTTAGGCTTTTCAAAAAATCAATCATCAAAACATACTTTTTATATACGCCAAATTTGTCAAAATTCAGGTTCTTCCGATTGCCTGATCCCATCTTCAAGCAAATCGGCAAGAATCTTTGCCATTTTTTGGCTTTCTTCATAATAGGATTTATACTTTGCGCTACGCCGCCGATATTCAAAAAGTTCAGATGTAATGTCCATCGCCATCAAAATCATCTGTTTGCGCATATCCATTCGGGCATCCGAATTTACTTGATCTTGTATTTTTTTTGACACAAATTCTACAATAGCCGAAAGTTCAGCCTCAGAAAGGTCCGTCTGTATTTGAAAACGGTCCTTTCCTATTTCAACGCGCGTCGTGCGCAAAGAAGAATCTGATTCATCCATCGGCTACCTCATTCCTACTCCAAACGGATCGGTGGCTGCAAACCACCTTAAGCGAAAAAATCGTTCTGAGCAGCCTCAACTTTAGAAGTGGATCCCGCAGGCTGTTCTATGGCATTGTCTTCCACTTTCTCAGCAATGGGAAGTTGAGTCCCCAATTCCGTTTCAATTGTAGAAAGGAGCTTCTTAAATTTTTCTTGAGCGGCCTGGATTTCAGAGCCCTGTTCATTCACAGCCTTCTCCATCTCGGCCAAGCGGGCATCCTTTTCAGCAATCATACCCCTAAGAGACTCAATTTCTGAATTTTTAGAAGCGACAAAACCATTTAACTTTTCAATATCCGCATCTTTGTCTGCTATCACAGCATTTGCAGACTCAATCTCTGAATTTTTCTGTTCAACAGAAGACTTGAGATTCTCAATTTCTAAATTTCTCTCCCCATTCAATTTTTTAATTTGTTCGTCCTTCGCAATCAAATCCGCAGCAGATCTATTCTTGAATTCAAAAAACTCTTTTTCCACAAGAGACTTTTCATTCTTCATACGGCGGAGAGAATCCAACACCGATTCCACTTTTTGTGAGAGCACGTCCAAATTTTCAAGATTCATATTGCAACTCCTCTAATATTGCTATAAAAAAATATATAAAGTCCATTAAAGAAAACTATTTAAAGGGCCTTATAAATACCTATAATGGCAAGAATTTTGCCAATAATTGCAGGGAAACCCGGCAAGAGAAAACACAAAATGAGCCTTGTCAAGCGGTTTCTCCACCAGCGGGAAACTTTCCAAATATCGTCCGAAACTGTTTCAAATTCTGAAACCCGCGGAGGCTTCATATATGCTTGAACGAGCGCGACAAAAAAACCGACCCCAATGAGCGGAGTAAGACCCGTAAACGGAGCCGCGACCAATGCCGTAAGAATAGCCAAAGGATGCGCTCCCGCAACGACAGCTCCGAGCATTGCCCCACCCCCGGTATAGAGAGCCCAATTCAAAGTAACTTCACCCGCTTTGGCAATTCCCGAATGAACCCCGACAAGTATGATGGATAAAATAATCAACGCGGTAAGGGACCAACCAAAAATTTTGAATGCCGGAGAACCGGGCTTAATTAGACAAAGAGATTCCTCAGACGGAAGTTCCTTATTTTCCTTAATGATAGAAGAAATGCCCGCCACATGTCCCGCACCAACTACCGCGACAACTTTTTTACCCGGAGCATTGCGTATACGACTTGCCAAGTATTCATCGCGTTCATCAATGAGCACAGTCTTTACTTCAGGAAAAGCCTTGCCGAACTCCTGCATCATCGTCGAAAGGGAATCCTGGGATTTAATTTTGCGGAGTTCCTCTTCACTTACTTCCGTCTTATCAAAAAGGCTTTCGAATAAAGCTCCGAGTAAAACGAATTTGCGATACCAAGGAGTACTGCGCCAAGTGCGTTTGAACGTTACCTTAATGTCGCGATCGGCAAGAACGACGGGAATATTAGAGGCTCTCGCTTCCTTTACAGCAGCAAAAAGTTCCGAACCGGGACGGACTCCCGTTTGAAGCCCCATCCGCTTCTGGTAAGAACCCAAGACGAGATTCGCTATGAGGGTCCCTAGTTGATGTTCTTTAATAATAGCCTTCAAATCCGTTTTTTTCCAACGATCAGGGTCTTCCAAAGATTTAAGTCGGCCTTCGTCCAATTCTACGCAAACGGTATCAGGGTGCTCCGTTTCAATCGTTTGCCGCACCAAATTTTCAGATTCCTTGGAAATATGAGCAGTGCCTATAAGGACGAATTCTTTGCCGTCTTCTCGTGAAATCCGGTAAATATCCGCAGAAGAGTTGATTGTATCCGTAGGTTCATTCATTGCCCCCAATGATAGAAAAAGCGGAACGTTATTGGAAGTTTTACCGAGTTTCCCCGTGTAACAATCTACAATTTGGTGTATATTTTATAAAAGGCATCTCTAAAAATTGCTTTGCGAAAGAAAAAATGAACGAGACCAAGCAATGACTGGAATAATTGTTGGCTAAAACAAGAGCTGCGGGCATACTTATATGCACAAGCCTGAGTTGCACCAACAAGTGCGCAAGCACAAAAGTGGTCAAAATCGCTCAAACCGAAAGTCGCACTCAAATGTGCTTGAGTATGACCGAGATACAGGCGATGATGCAAGGCTTCCATCAGGAAGTCTTGGCTACTTTGAGAAACGACTGTTGGAAATGTCGAATGCAGAGTCAAAGCTTGCTTTGACTTTGTTAAGGCATGGCAACAGGACTTTAATCCACCAATGCGATATGTCGTCGTAGCCATTTTGCCGTAAATCACTTTTAGAGGTAACCTAAAGTTTATAATTCCGGAGGATTCTTTTGATGAAAAAGGTGGCATTGGGTTTAATTCTCGCGTTTTTTTATATGGGCTGCAGTGGGACGCGCTCAAATGATCCAGACGCAATCAACGACGCTTTAATTGGTTTTACTGTAAACTCTCAGGCTAGCCGTTGGCCGGAAGCGTTGAATTATGTGACTGATGATGAAGTCGACGAAATTACGGACGGCAATGGCATGATGAAGCCGGAGTATCAGCTTGCCGCAAAGCGCCTCAAGCTTTCAACACTCAAACAGATGGAATGGGAAGTCGACGGGCACGGGCGTCTCGTAGGCATCAAGAAAGCAATGGACGAATCCAACGAGAGATACAAAGTTTCCGATGACCAAAGAAAAGTTGGAACGGATCTAGATCAAAAACGCAAAGCCCGCATTCAAGCAAAGATTGAGCAAGGCAAACGAATTTTGGCCGGCGAAGAAAAAGAGGAAACTGAGGAACCCAAAGTCGAATTTTATACAAATAAGCTGACTGAAGAGGAAAAGCGAAAATACGGAAGCACAGGTGAGCTCCGCGCCCCGGAACAGAACTCGTCTACGTCAGAGAGCGCATCCAGTTCTAGCGGCAATGAAGGCTCCCCCAGCGACTCTTCTGGCGAAGATGAAGGCTATTACGGGCCGGATGACGGCTCTAATGGCGCAACTTCTAGCTTTTAATGTAACGCCGATCCACCTAATAGCTATATTAGGTGGGCTTTGAATTTTAAAAAATCCCATATTATTATTGCTATAGACGGCCCCAGCGGGACCGGTAAAAGTACAACGGCGAAAATTATCGCCAAAGATTTGAATCTAACCTATCTTGATACAGGGGCTATGTACCGCGCAATTACATTTGCGGCACTCGAAGAAGGAATTACCCCTGACGATAAAATCGGAATGGACCAGCTCCTCAAGTCCACCCGGATCCGTTTTGATGAAAAGAACCAGATTCTCATCAACGGAATTCTCCGTGAAAAGGAAATTCGCGGCAAGGAAGTTTCTCAAATGGTAAGCCCCTACAGTGCGATCCCCGAGGTGAGGTCCGTACTCACAGAGTGGCAACGGGAAATTGGGAACGAACAAAGTTGCATCCTCGACGGACGCGATATTGGTACGGTCGTTTTCCCGAATGCTGATTTTAAGTTTTTTCTTATCACAGACCTAAAAGTACGCGCACAGCGCCGCTTCCTTGAGTGCCAAGAGAAGGGCATTGAAATGTCGCTTGAAGACATCGAGAAAAATTTAACGGAGCGCGACAGGATTGATTCCAGCCGCGCAACAGCGCCGCTCCGCAAAGCGGACGATGCAGTAGAAATTGACACTACACAGCTCTCAATACAAGAACAGGTAAAGAAGATCGAAGACCGCGTAAGTGTAGTGGCGTAACCTCCGATCCCTTACCATAACCAGATTAAACAGGACTACATGTCTCAACTCAAATTTGGAAATGACGCCGATCTCCAAGAGATCTTAGACGCAGAAAAGGAACTCGGATCCATCGGATCCAAAGCCGCTGCAGACGTTTACGCCAGTATGGACTGCCTCGAAGCAGGCAAGGTCGTCACAGGCAAAATTAGCCAGGTGACAGATCAAGAAGTGCTCGTCGACGTGAACTTCAAGTCAGAAGGCGTCATCGATCGCGCAGAATTCAAGGACGGCGAAGAACCGACCGTCGGTGCAGAAATCGAAGTTTATATCGAAAAGCTAGAAGACGACGATGGACGCCTCGTGCTCTCCAAGCAGAAGGCTGATTTTGTCCGCGTGTGGGAACGCATCCACAAGGCATTCGAAAATAACGAAATCGTCCGCGGAACTCTTACCAAGCGCATCAAGGGCGGCGTAGTTGTCGATCTCTTCGGCATTGACGCCTTCCTCCCGGGATCCCAGATTGACCTTCGTCAAATTCCGGATATCAATGCTCTCATCGGCCAAGACTTCGACCTCAAAGTCATCAAGGTCAACAAAGCCCGCCGCAATATCGTTGTGTCCCGCCGCGTTGTTCTCGAAGAAGAACGCAACAGCCAGCGCGCTACCGTTCTCGAAAATCTCGAAAAGGGACAGGTCCGCAAGGGTATCGTCAAGAACATCACCGACTTCGGTGCATTTATCGACCTCGGCGGCGTAGATGGCCTCCTCCATATCACCGATATGAGCTACAAGCGCATCACCCATCCATCTGAGATGGTGAAGCTCGGCGATGAAGTCGAAGTCATGATCCTCGACTTCAACGACAAAAAGGAACGTATCTCCCTCGGTATGAAGCAACTCAAACCGCATCCGTGGAAGGATGTTGCTTCCCGCTATCCGGAAGGAATGGTTGTCAAGGGCAAAGTCGTTTCCATTACGGACTATGGCGCATTCATCGAACTCGACAGCGGAATCGAAGGACTCATCCATGTTTCCGAAATGTCTTGGACGCAACACGTTAAGCATCCGTCCAAAATTCTCACCGTCGGTCAGGAAGTGGAAGCTGTCGTGCTCAAGGTGGAAGAAGATGCAGAACGCATCTCCCTCGGTCTCAAGCAGCTCGAAGCCGATCCTTGGGATAAGATTGACGAAGAACTTCCTCCGGGCGCACGCGTCGTGGGAGAAATCCGCAACCTCGCTTCCTTTGGCGCGTTTGTAGAAATCAAGGACGGCGTCGATGGTCTCATCCACGTTTCCGATATGTCCTGGACGAAGAAGATTACTCACCCGTCCGAAATGGTCAAGAAGGGAGACAAGGTTGAATGCGTTGTGCTTGCGGTCGATAAAGAGAAGCGCCGCATTTCGCTCTCCATGAAGCACCTCACCGAAGATCCTTGGGATTCCGTCGAAACAACCTTCCCGGCCAACACCGAAGTGAAAGGCAAGATCGTGCGCATGCTCGATCGGGGCGTAGTCGTCGAACTCCCGAATGGTCTCGAAGGCTTCATACCTGTTTCCAAACTGACTGCTGAATACATCAAGGTTCCTGCCGATGCATTCAAGGTCGGCGATGAAGTTCCGTCCGTCGTAACTGAAATCGACCAGAACAACCGCAAGATCTACCTCTCCGTGGTTGACTACTTCAAGAACCGCGAATCCGCAGAGCTCCAAGCTTGGATGGACTCGCACAAGCCAGGCGAAAACGGTACCACAATCGGTGAAGCAGTCGCTCCGGCAGCAGCTCCTAAGAAAAAGGCCAAGAAGGCTAAGGCTCCTAAGGCCGAAGCAGAAGAAAAGCCCGAAGAAGCTGCAGAAGAGAAGTAATCCTTTCACAGAATCTTAAAAAGTCCTCGGAGTAATCCGGGGACTTTTTTGTTTATATTGAGACTTGAGATGCCACACTTTGTCTATATGCTAAAATGCCGAGGAAACCGCATTTATACGGGGTACGCCACAGATGTCGAAAAGAGGTATGAGGCTCACAAGCTAGGCAAGGGAGCCAAATTTACTAAGGCATTTCCTCCGCAAAGAATTCTCAAAATTTTTGAACTCGAAACAAAGCACGAGGCCCTTAGGTTGGAGGCGCTCATCAAGTTCCGCCCGCGAGATGTGAAAGAGGCCTGCATCAAGCTTCCCAAAGGCACACTCCCAGATTTCTTTGCCGAAAATCCGAAAAAGAAAAAAAACTCAAAAAAGGAAAAAGCCTGATATGGATTTTTCAACCATTCCGCACCCGGTCAATTTCGATTTTCAAAAATCCGCAAGCATCAAGAAAAACCTCACATCCATCGACGACGGCATTTTCAGGCTATTCATCTCCTTTTCAAAAGCCGTTCCGCGTTCTTTTCAAATTAATTTGCCCGCAAAAAAAACGAATGCGGAATCCATCTCATTCAAAAGCAGCGCCTTTTCAATTGTTACAGATAAAGGAACAGAATTGTTAAAAAGTTCCAAAGATGGATTCTTTGGAACGTGCAATAAGAGCTGGGTTTTGCGTTTTGAACCAAACGCAGACGATGAATTCTATGGGCTCGGAGAACACTCCGGTAGGTTTGAGCACAGAGGTTCACGTTCACAAATGTGGAATGTAGACGCATGGGGCGCTCATGGGACTCTAGTCTGCAAAGAAGGAGATCCCGATCCCTTGTACACAAATATTCCCTTCTTGCTTTTAAAACGCAAAGGCGAAGCTTTGGGTATTTTGGTAAATGACGCAGGTCGCGTGTTCTTCTCTCTCTCGCCGGATATGCGTCTTCACCCGAGCCAAGAAAAAGTGAGCGGATCTTCTTTTTATTTTGGTTCCACCAGCGGGCCTTGCGACGTATTATTCATTACAGGGGATAGCGTTGCAGACGTTCTTTGCAAATATGGAAAACTCGCCGGACCTTATGCGGTTCCTCCTCTCTGGGCGCTTGGCTATCACCAAAGCCGCTGGGGATACGCAGGTACAAAAGATCTGCTGCGCCTTGACCGCGAGCTTGAAAAGCGAAAGATTCCCTGCGACGGACTCTTTCTCGACATCGACTATATGGACCACTACAAGGTCTTTACAACGAACAAGTCCGAATTCAAAGATCCGCATAAAATTTCTGCAAAACTTTTGCAACGCGGCCGGCATATTGTCCCTATCCTAGACCCGGGCGTCCGCAGCGAAGATAATTACTTTGTACAAGAAAGTGGGAAAAAGCAAGGAATCTTCTGCAAAAATCCGAATGGAGAGTATTACCGCGGATTCGTATGGCCCGGAGCGACGCTGTTTCCAGACTTTTCCACGCAAAAAGGGAAGACTTGGTGGGCTAAAAATGTTGCCAAATTTTCAAAAAATGGATTCTACGGTTATTGGATCGATATGAATGACCCCTCTACAGGATCCGTAAGCAATGACGAGATGCTCTTTGGAAATGGAGAATTATCTCACGAATCTTTTCACAATCTATATGCAAACGGAATGGCAGAAGCTACACGGAAAGGCCTCTTGAAAGCACATCCGAGCGAGACACCCTTTGTGCTTTCCCGGAGCGCAAGTTTTGGCATGGGCCGTTCTGCAGGTGTGTGGCTAGGAGACAATTTCAGCACCTGGAAGGCACTCAAGGACTCTATTCCAATGGCACTTGGACTTTCTATTTCAGGGATTCCCCTTGTCGGCGCAGATATTGGCGGTTTTGGAGAAGATTCCAATGCGGAACTCATCACACGCTGGGCAGAAGCCTCAGTGCTTTTTCCATTTTTCCGCATCCATTCTTGCAAAAATTCCGTACAACAGGAGCCGTGGAGTTTTGGAACAAAAGCGGAAAAACGAATTAAAAATACAATACTCTTGCGCTACAAATTTCTCCCTTATCTGTATAATGAATTCCTACTAGCAAACAAAACGAGCTCTCCCGTAATGCGCCCTCTGTTCTACCTCGGTAGCAATGCGGAAAATATTTCTAAAGAGAGAATGGAAGATGAATACCTCATTGGGAACTCCTTACTCGTCGCTCCAATCCTTGAAAAAGGGAAAAAAAGCCGCACAGTGGAACTTCCTGAAGGTATGTGGACAAACGTATGCTCGCTCAAACGCTACAAAGGCGGTAAAGCGTTCACTTACTCGCCAAAAGATTTTGAACTCGCCGTATTCGCCAAATGCGGGGAGCCCATTTTGCAATGTTTCAAGAAAGACTTGCGAAGTTCCGCAGACATTAACCTATCTGACGCCAAATCAGTTATTTACTAGTGCGCTTCTAGCCAGTCCTTGCCAAAACCAACGGAAGCAACGAGAGGTACGTCTAGTATCATCGCGTTTTCCATTTCCTTTTTGACAATAGCGCCGAGTTCTTCTGCTCGGTCTGCGGGGCATTCAAAGACGAGTTCATCATGCACTTGGAGTATCATCTCGAGCGGAAGCTTCTCTTTTTCAATGCGGGTCGCAACGCGGATCATCGCCATCTTGATCAAATCTGCGGCGCTCCCCTGCACAGGCGTATTTACAGCCATACGCTCCGCCATCAAGCGCTCCGTATGATCGTGAGAGTCTATGCCGGGGATCACGCGACGGCGCCCTGTAATTGTTTCTACATACCCATGTTCGCGCACGAATTTGGTAACGCGATCTTCAAATTCCTTGACGCCACTATACAAATTAAAGTAGCCATTGATAAACATCTGCGCTTCAGTCCGCGAAATACGCAAGTCGCGGGCAAGCCTAAACGAAGTCATTCCATAGAGCACACCAAAATTTATAACCTTGGCGTTGCGGCGCTCATCTGCAGTCACTTGAGACGGGTCTTTTCCGTAAACAGCCGCAGCCGTTTGCGTGTGAATATCGGCTCCAAGCTTATACGCTTCAGTCAATTTCGGATCTTTGCTCAAATGCGCAAGCATCCGCAATTCTATCTGAGAATAGTCGACGGATAGTATTACTTTATCTGCACTACCTGGAATAAAAGCCGCACGAATTTTTTTGCCTTCTTCAGAACGCACGGGTATATTCTGCAAATTCGGATCTCGGCTCGAAAGTCGCCCAGTTGCTGTACCCCATTGCACAAAATTCGTGTGTATCCGGTGTGTTTTCGGATTCACCAGTGTCGGGAGCACATCTACATACGTATTCTGCAATTTTTTGAGTTCGCGATATTCAAAAATAGCATCGATAATCGGATGCGGGCTTTCAATGGAAAGCTGATCGAGCACAGCCGCACTTGTACTTTTCTCGGACTTTTTCCCCGTCGAAAGTTTAAGATCATCAAAAAGGACTTCGGCAAGTTGCTTCGGAGAAGCAATGTTAAATGGCTTACCGCCCGCCAAATCATAAATTTTTTCTTCAATCCGTTCGATGCGAGTCGAAAAAACTTTAGAGAGTTCTATCAATACTTTGGAATTGATTGCTACGCCATATTCTTCCATCTGGAAGAGAATTCTCAGCATCGGCATTTCCAAATTGTCAAAACACTTCTTGGATCCACGCTTTTCCAGTTCTTCTCTTACATTGTCCCACAAAGAATAGACAAGCGCTGCGGATTTTGCAAAGTAAGCAGTCGCATCCGCCAAAGAAATGCGAACAAATGGGATCTCATTTTTCCCGTGTCCCACTACAGATTCCCGGGTAGCACGTTCGTCGCCCAAACGTCGCACCACCAAATCATCCAGTTCATACTTGGTTTCGCCCGGTGAAAGCATCCACGAAGCGATTTGAGAATCGAGAATCTTTATCGGCACAAGTTTTATTCCAAACGCATTGGAAAGAATATGCAAGTCCGTCTTCGCCGCAAACATCCGCCATTCTTTTTGAGCGTCACAAAAAGTAGGGACGAACCAGACTTTGAAAGTTTGGAGATCAAAATTTTCGAGCGGGAATCCGATATCGTCCGTATGGGCAAAGGGAACGTAAAAAGCCTTTTCTTCACTCACCGCAACGCTTACTCCCACAAGCACAGCCGTCATCGGATTTTCGCCGTCTTTCGCCACATAGAGCGCCGGCGATTCACATTTGGAAACCGAACTTTTCATCGATTCAAAAGTTTCTGTATTCTGCACAAGCACCGTTTTCAAAGGCTTCAACTTTTGTCTTGGAAGTTCTTCAGAAAATCCGGCACGGGAAGGAACCGTTTCTAGCAAGCGAAGCAGGCTATTTATCTCATTCGCCTTAAAAATTTTTGCCAAAGCATCACTTTCAAGCCCGCGGAATTCCAATTGGTCGAGCGTTCCCTTAAAGCCTCGGGAAGCTTGGAGAGTCACCAGCTCGCGGGAAAGGAACGCATTTTCCTTCCCCTTTTCCAAATTATCGCGAAGACTTTTTTTAGTTACTTTATCTAAATTAGCATACAAGTTATCAATATTACCGAATTCCCCTAAAAGATCCATTGCCGTTTTAGGGCCGACTTTGACAACACCCGGTACATTATCCGAAGAATCACCCATCAGCGCGAGATAATCGCGAATCTGTTCCGGTGGAACACCATACTTTTCCTTCACCTGTTCCGGTCCAAAATCAATGCCATCCGCGCCCTTCTCCAAATGGAAAAGATGTACACGGTCATTTACTATCTGGCACAAATCCTTGTCCTTTGTCAATAAAAAGATCTGTTCAAATCCTTCCTTGTATGCCACATCTGCCACACCCGACATCACATCATCTGCTTCATAGCCATTTTCCGCGAGAAGGGGAATACCGCTCGCTTCAAGAGTCTCTATCAAAAGAGGCATCTGGCGCGCCATTTCTTCGGGCATCGCACCGCGATTCGCCTTATATTCCGGATAGAGGTCATGTCTGAACGTAGGCGCGGACACATCGCGTACTATCGCAAAATGTGTCGGTTTGTGCTTCGCCAAAATCCGGAGCACAGCCCCCCAATAGCCATGCACCAGTGAAACATCCACATTGTCCTTGTTAATAAGAGGCGTCTTTGCATAAGCGTAGAACATACGGAACGCCAGTGCGTAAGAATCAAGCAAAAAGAGTTTTCTTTGTGGGACCATAAAGATAATTTAGATTTAATGTTTGAAAAAAATAGCCCGATGCTCAATGCACCGGGCTTTTTTCATTTTCTAATCGGATTAGGCCATGTGCGTATGGAAAGTTCGATTAACTACATCTTCCTGCTGCTCGCGAGAGAGCTTGATGAAGTTCACCGCATAACCAGAAACGCGGATGGTGAGCGTCGGATACTTTTCAGGATGTTCCATCGCATCGAGAAGCGTTTCGCGATGGAGCACGTTCACATTGACGTGATGTCCATGTGCATGAGCAAAACCATCAAGGCACATTCCCAAATTATGTACGCGGTCATTGAGGTTGTTTCCCAAAGCTTCTGGAGTTGCCGAAGCCGTCCAAGAAATACCATCAAGGGCACTCGCATATTTGAGCTTTGCCACAGACGCGCCAGCAGCCACAAAACCGGACTTATCGCGACCGTTCATCGGATTTGCTCCCGGAGCAAACGGAGTTCCTCCGCGGCGTCCATCAGGGGTATTGCCCGTCTTCTTGCCATAGACAACATTCGATGTAATCGTGAGCACGGATTGAGTCGGAATACTACCGCGATAGGTCTTGATCTTCTTGATCTTGCTCATAAAACGGTCGACGAGCATCACAGCCAAATCATCGGCGCGGTCATCGTTATTGCCATAGGCCGGATAAGAACCTTCAATCTTAAAGTCCACGGCTATTCCCTGATCGTTGCGGATCGGATAGACCTTCGCATACTTGATAGCAGAAAGGGAATCCGCAGCGACAGAAAGGCCTGCGATGCCGCAGCCCATCGTGCGCAGGATGTCGCGGTCGTGGAGAGCCATTTCCACACGTTCGTAATGGTACTTGTCATGCATATAATGGATAGCATTCAAAGCCTTGATGTAGGTTCTCGCAAGCCAATCCATCATCTTGTCATAAGCCGCCATCACTTTGTCAAAATCGAGAACTTCATCCTTCAAAGGTTCAAAACCGGGAGCAACCTTTACAAAGCTCTTCTCGTCTACGCCGCCATTGATGGCATAAAGAAGCGTTTTGGCCAAATTGGCACGGGCACCGAAAAATTGCATTTGCTTGCCGATGCGCATCGCACTTACGCAGCAAGCAATTGCATAATCATCGCCCCACTGAAGGCGCATCAGGTCGTCGGACTCATACTGAATCGCACAAGTTTCAATGGAAACCTTGCAGCAGAAGTCCTTCCAGCCCTGCGGGAGCTTTTCGGACCAGAGGATCGTCAAGTTCGGTTCCGGTGCGGGTTTCAAATTGTAAAGAGTCTGCAAGAAACGGAAGCAGTTCTTGGTAACAAGAGTGCGCCCGTCTTCACCCATACCGCCAAGAGATTCCGTGACCCAAGTCGGATCGCCGGAGAATAGGGAATCATACTCTGGAGTGCGGAGGAAGCGCACCAAGCGGAGCTTGATTACGAGATCGTCGATCAATTCTTGAGCTTCGGATTCCGTGAGGCGTTTTTCCGCTAAGTCGCGTTCCACATAAATATCGAGGAACGTGGAAATGCGGCCAATACTCATTGCAGCACCATTCTGCTCCTTAACCGCAGCGAGGTAACCAAAATAAGTCGCCTGAATCGCTTCTTCAGCAGTAGCGGCCGGCTTGGTAATATCCTTGCCGTAGCTTTTCGCCATTTGAGCGAGTTCGTCCAAAGAGCGGATCTGTTCAGAAAGTTCTTCGCGGAGGCGGATTGTGTCTTCATCAAAATCCCTATCGTCGAGTTCTTCCTTTTCCCGCATCTTATCTTGCACGAGGAAGTCCGTACCGTAAAGTGCCACGCGGCGGTAGTCGCCAATAATCCGCCCGCGACCGTATGCATCGGGAAGCCCAGTAATGATGCCGGACTTGCGGCAAGCGCGGATATCCGGGTTGTAAACGTCATACACGCCCTGATTGTGGTCCTTGCGGTACTTCGTATAAATTTCCTTGATCTTCGGATCCATTTCATAATGATACGTATCAAGGCTTGTCTGAATCATGTGAAGGCCGCCATTCGGAACAATCGCGCGCTTTAAGGGCGCATCCGTCTGGACACCTACGATCTTTTCCAAATTTTTGTCGATATAACCCGGGCCAAACGCCGTAATAGAAGACCCCTCATGCGTTGCAATGTCCAACACTCCGCCCTTTTCGCGTTCTTTCTTAAGAAGGTCGTTCACTTCTTCCATCAACTCAGACGTGCGTGCACTCTCCTTGGCAAGAAAGTCGCTAGTCCCTTCATAAGGCGTATAATTCGCCTGAATAAATCCGCGAGTATCGACATGCGTCTGCCACAGGCCAGGTTTGAAACTACGCCACGGGTTTGACTTAATTTGTGTGTCTTCCATAATTTACCCTTTAAAATAAAAGGCCTGTCCATTACAGGTCTATCTTTATGTTGTTTCTCATTTGTTTGACTATTTCAAGAGCTTTTTCTACAGAGGTAGAACGCGAAAGGAGAACGCCCATACGGCGGTGTCCATTCAGTTCCGGCTTACCGAACAAGCGAAGACCGGTATCCGGAATTTCAAGGACCTTATCCAAATTGCTGAAACGCACCTTGTCCGAATTTCCATTCACCACAATCGCCTTGGACGCAGACGGGCCGCGGAAAGCGATATTCGGAATCGGAAGTCCGAGGATGGCACGGGCGTGAAGAGCAAATTCCGAAAGATCCTGTGAAATCAAAGTCACCATACCCGTATCGTGCGGGCGCGGGCTTACTTCGCTAAACAGGACTTCTTCTCCGCACACGAACATTTCTACGCCAAAAATTCCGCGGCCGCCAAGAGCGTCCGTAATTTTCTTCGCAATATCGTGAGCCTTATCCAGAACAGTCCTGTCCATCGGCTGCGGCTGCCAAGATTCCTGGTAATCGCCATTCACCTGATGATGCCCGACAGGCTCGAGAAATGACGTTCCGCCGACATGGCGTACCGTAAGCATCGTAATCTCATAATCGAACGGAACAAATCCTTCAACAATGACTCTTGACGCCTTTCCTGTGCGGCCTTCATTCTGCGAAATATTCCATGCCTTTTCTACATCCGCATCCGTCTTGATGGTACTCTGCCCATGCCCGGAAGAACTCATCACCGGTTTTACAACGCAAGGAATGCCCACAAACTCAACTGCAGCCTTGAATTCGTCGATGTTATCAGCAAATTTATAAGGCGACGTTTTAAGTCCGAGCTCCTCTGCGGCCAAACGGCGGATGCCTTCGCGATTCATCGTAAGGCGCGTCGCCATAGCAGTCGGGATAACGTTGTAACCTTCCTTTTCAAGTTCCACTAACGTCGGGGTAGCAATCGCTTCTACTTCCGGCACAATGTAATCGGGCTTTTCAAGCTCAATCACCTTGCGAAGAGCTTCGCCATCCAGCATATTGATCACATGTGAACGGTGAGCCACCTGCATCCCCGGCGCATTCGGATAACGGTCCACGGCAATCGTTTCGACGCCGAGACGCATCATTTCGATGATCACTTCCTTGCCAAGCTCTCCTGCACCACAAAACAGCACGCGGGTTGCACTTGAACTAAGCGGGGTACCGATAGAAGCCAAGCTAGCCATAGAATGAATTTCCTCTAAAAGCAATATATTGTATTTTTTAAATATAAAAAACACAACATCTTGTTTTTATAAGATAATAAAAAAGAAGCACCCCGTTTAGGGGGGTAAAACAAAAACATCTTCATTTTGCGACAAAACCGTCTACTTTTTCAAAATTCCGAGCGTACCTTGTTTATATTCATTTAAACAGCTGACCGCAGTCCGGATACAAGGGGAATGCGGATCATAAAAAACAACGCGGTCGTTCTGAAAAACATTTTTCATCCGCTCTTTAAAATTTTCCGAAGCTTTCCGCTCATAAGCAATATCGTAAAAAATATCGGAATCGCGGGTAACAACCTTCACACTGGCCTTGTCCGAACTGTTTGAATTCGATACAATCTTGAATCCGTATGGAATTTCTGTGACCTTAAAGAGCTTACCTTCCGGCATCTCTATTTCAAAATCTGCCCAAAATACAAACTTTCCCGCCTTTCGGAGCTCAAACCATCTATCGGGAGCCTCGGATAGGGCATCTTCCATAGCAATGTTCAATGCAGTTATATAATTATCCCGGACCAAAGCAAGCTCCTCTTCTTCAGCTGTGCGTTCCGCCTCTAAAGAAGGTTCGCCATCGGAATCCGCTTCCGCAAAAACAAATGAAGCAAATACAAATAACGCGAAGAAAAATATTTTTCCCATCTTCATACCTCCATATCTACAAAATTTCTAGCTAGGAGTCACCGCCAAGAACGAGGACTCCACTCCGCTTTGCCGGGAGTTATCCTCTTCAACCCCACAGATCTCAAAACACCGTCAAATTCTTCAAAATCTTCAAAATTCGCCGTGAGAGTCTTGTTCGATACATCCCAAGTGAACATTCCCTTACCCCAGGCACCACTTTCCGCGGGTTCCCAAAAGAAAGAGCCAAGACCCGATGAAAGCGACGCCATCATCGTATTGGTCAATGCACGAGAACGATCATGATTATATGCATTGGAAGCCGAGCCACCATTGTATTCTGCAATTATAAATTTCAATTTTGGATAACTACATGAAAGAGAGGCTATCAAAGTTTTCCAAGTAGAGGGAGTTCCATGGGAATACGCAGTATAAGCAGAGAAGCCCATTACATCAAAAGAAACGCCTTGTTGATTGATAATCGCATTCATCCACCATTCGACAGTAGCCGTATTCTGCGGGCTTTCAATGTGGGCCATTGTAATAATAGAACTTGACACGGCCTTGACCGCAGCAAAGCCTTTCTTTAAATACATCGCCGTATTCCAAATCCCCGATGAGGTTCCCATACCCCCGTTGACAGACAACGGAAGGGCTACCGTATCCGCCCCCCAGCAATCCGAAGGCGGAGCGTGGCGAATAAAGCCGTTCGTAATTTCATTCCCAATCTGTACCATATCTGGAGTTGCACCAGCATTTTTAAGCGCATTTATTAAGTTATATGTATAATTGTACACAGAATCGGCCATCACACTTGAAGACGCAATGTTCCGCCAAGGATACGGAACATGCTGTTTGCCCGGATCAGCCCAATTGTCGCTGTAATGAATATCAATGAGGAGCCCCAAACCAGCTGCTTTTACACGTTTGGCATAAGCAATAACACTATCCTTGCCTCCAAAGGCCGCAGGTCCGTACGAAGAAGAAACTTCGCAACCGCTATAAGCATAACCATAAACAGATGTCGGAGACACGAACGTCTTCAACCGGACATAATTGAATCCATGATTCCGGAGAATCTGGAAAATCGTTTTTTGTCCTCCATCCGTATCATAGAATTTATAACCCGCCGCTTCATATTCTTGGAACTTAGAGATGTCCGCACCGAGAATATATTCTCCACTGGAATATGCCCAAGAAGAGCTGGATCCACCCACGGAACTCGAGCTAAAAGCAACACTAGAACTCAATTCCTCACTAGAACTGGAAATTGTGCTAGAACTTAGCAACAGCACAAAAGAACTCGAGCAAAGACCGGAGAAGGCATTAGAAGAAGAACTTGAAAGTTCCTCAGTAGAAGCATTCCCGGTAGAACTTGAAGAAATAGCGGAATCTGGAAAATTTACAGCACTTGAGCTAGAAATCAACAGATCAGAAATTGCCGAACTAGAACTCTCATTGAGGACTCTGCTAGAAAACGCAGCGGAAGAAATCGGATTTTCAGAAGAGTTTGCTGCTGAATTTGCGGAACTGTCCGTACCGCAAGAAACATAAACCGAAACACCTATCAAGACTAAACCGATTGCAATTTTTTTCATTCCAAATCCCGTTCTTTAGATCGCTCTATTTAAAATACCTTACAAAAAAGGAATAAAGCACATTGTTTGAAAAATTTAGGGTACTTCTAAAAGTTAGCCTTGAAAAACTTTAACAACTATTGTATAATTAGCCTAAGCTAACAAAGAAGATAAAAATGGCTAAAATTTCAAAGCTTTCACAAAGTTTAGAAGATTACCTTGAAATGGTGCACATCCAGTGCCTTGCAAACAAAGGTATTGCACACGTCAAGGACATAGCCCAAGCCCTTTCCGTAAAAATGCCTTCCGTTAACAAAGCGATGAACGAGCTCAAAAAACTAGGCCTCGTTTCGCAAGAACCCTACACGGGCATAGTACTTTCTCCACTAGGAAAAAAGATGGCAGCTAAGATTCTTGGCCGTCATTTTTTGTTGAAGTCATTCCTCATCCGGCTAGGCGTTCCGGAAACTATTGCAAACGAAGACGCTTGTAAAATGGAGCACATCCTTTCACCGGAAACTCTTTCTTGTATTTCAACCTTTGTCAAAGGCGAGACTCCCGAGGTAAAAGAAGACTAATATGGCTGCAACATCCGAAATTCTCTTTTCACAATTAAAACCGGGCGATAGCGCAGAAATTCTCGACTACCGCGATACGGACGAACATTATAAATCAAAGCTCCTCGCAATGGGACTTGTGCGCGGAACGCGTCTCAAAGTACTGCAAGTCGCACCTCTTGGCGACCCCGTGGAAGTGAGCGTACTCTCTTATAGGCTCTCGCTCCGCAAAAAAGAAGCAAATATCCTGGTTTTGAGGAAACTCTAATGATTGCACAGAACAAACCTATCACATTTGCCATTGCCGGCAACCCGAATTGCGGGAAAACGGCTCTTTTCAATGCGCTCACCGGTGCCCACCAGACCGTAGGCAATTGGCCCGGCGTCACAGTTGACAAAAAAGAAGGCTCATTTGAGCACGAAGGCCAAAAAGTCCACGTAGTCGATCTGCCCGGCATCTACGCACTTTTCGCGAACAGCGAAGATGAATCTGCGGCTCTAGGCTATCTACTCACTGGCGAAGCCAACGCGGTAATAGACATCATCGATGCGACTAACTTGGAACGCAATCTGTTTTTGACGACGCAGCTACTCGAAATGGGCGTACCCGTAATCATCGCGCTCAACATGATCGACATCGCCACTCGCCGGGGTATCCACATCGATGACCACGCTCTCTCAGAAAAACTAGGCGTTCCCGTACTTGCGCTTTCCGCCGTTTCGCCTAAAAGCTGCGAAAGCTTCAAGCTCGCCTTGATGAAACAAATCGGAAATTTGGAAATCAAAAGAACACAAGTTCCCCATGCACCAAAGCTCGAAACGCTCATCGCGAAGCTCGCCCCGAAAATGGAAAACATCGCAAAAGAGCTTCATTCGACAAGCCGCTGGGCCGCGATTCAATATTTGGAAAGCAACAAGAGCGTCATCAGCTTGATCAAGACTTCCGACAAAGTGCCCTCGCACGATGAATTAGAAAAAGAACTCGGCGAAGACCCCACCTTCGCCATTGCCGATGCACGCTATTCCTTTATCCGGGAAATAACAAACAAAGTAATTAGAAAGGCAAGCGACCGCGTTACGAATACGGACAAGCTCGACAAATTATTCCTCAACCGCTTTTTGGGAATTCCTCTTTTCCTCATTGTGATGTATCTCATCTTTTGGGTAACGATTACATTTGGAAGTGCATTCATCGACTTTTTCGACATTCTCTTTGGAGCGATTTTTGTCGATGGTTTCGGAGAACTTCTCGCGTCCTCTGGCGCACCCGCTCCCCTCGTCGCACTCCTCGCCGGGGGTCTCGGCACAGGCATCCAAACGTTAGCCACATTCATTCCGCCCATCTTCTTTATGTTTCTTTGCTTGGCAATCCTAGAAGACTCCGGTTATATGGCCCGTGCCGCATTCGTTATGGACAAATTCATGACGTTCTTAGGACTACCGGGAAAAGCATTCGTCCCAATGCTGATGGGATTCGGATGTTCCGTGCCCGCAATCATGGGCGCAAAGACCATGGAAAACAAGCGAGACCGTTTTCTCTCCATATTCCTCATTCCATTTATGTCCTGCGGCGCACGCCTCCCGGTGTATGCTCTCTTCTGCGTCGCATTCTTCGGCAAAGATGCGGGAAAAGTCATATTCGGAATTTATATGCTAGGACTCCTCGTAGGGCTCCTCTACGGACTATTCCTCAAGCATTCCCTTTTCAAAGGCAAGCCGACCTCATTCATCATGGAACTCCCGCCCTATCACGCTCCGCGATTAATGGCGATCCTTTCGCACGCTTGGCTACAGCTCAAAGAATTTCTGTTCAGAGCGGGGAAAATCGTGCTCATTATGGTTACAATTCTCGGATTCTTCAGCTCGCTAGGCGTAGACGGCAGCTTTGGCAATGCGAACAACGAAAAGTCCATTCTCGCAAAAACAGGTAAAGCCATATCGCCCATCTTTGAACCCCTCGGAGTCGAAAGAGATAACTGGCCCGCTTCCGTTGCGCTATTCACCGGGCTTTTTGCCAAAGAAGCGATCGTCGGCACACTGCAATCTCTCTACGGCATCGAAGAATCCGATGGAAAAGCACAAAACGCCGAAGAAAACAAAACCGATCTCGGAGCAAGCATCAAAACAGCAGTACTCTCCATTCCGCACAATCTCGTCGGAATCATTGAAGGATTCGCCGCTCCGTTCAGTTCCAAGAGCGAAATTCAGAATGCACAAGACGAAATCGGAACCACATCCATTCTCTCCATTCTGCAAAGCAAATTTGACAAGGGAAAATTTCAAGTATTCGCCTACTTGCTATTCATTCTTTTGTACGTACCTTGCCTTGCCGCACTTGGCACCGCATTCCGCGCACTCGGCACTTTCTACGGCATTGTACTTGCCGTATTTCAAACGGTTCTCGGTTGGAGCATGTCGGTTCTTTTCTTCCAAGTAACCGTAGGGCACGAAGCCGTTTGGATAATCACATCCATCGTATTACTTGCCCTTGTCGCGATCGGGCTCCTCACCATAGGCAAGAAAAAACCGATGAATACGTAAAACATCTTGGGCGCGCCTCTACCTGAGTCAGGCTGCAATTGCGCTAAGCGGCAAGCCGCTAAGTGCAACCAAGCCTCGCCAAGCAAAACAAGCATGCAGATGCGAGTCTTGTCCCATTCGGGTTAGCATCCTTCGCGCAAAAAGCACGAACTAAGCTTTCCCCATATTTAGGGCTCTTCAAAACTGGACAGAGCCGCGACTTTTAGAGACAAAAAAACCGTGATAAAGAAATAGCCCACTAGCAAATCGGAGATCGTCAAGAACTTGAAAGGCAAGCATTGCAAAATCAAGCTCGCTTAATTCTATTACCAAGGCGCCGCCTCAGATACCGAAAGCACCGATAGCGCAAAGAAACTCGAGAAGGGAAACAACGCAAAAAAAGTACAGCGAGGTCAAATCTGCTTGATTTTGCAGCGGAACCGAGTTAATTTTTACAAAACTCGAAGCACAAGAAAATGTGCGGGAACATTACGCACAAAATAGTCTAGGAATGGAAAGACCGCCCTCTTTGGGTTCGCAGATGAACATCCGATGTGGCAATGGCCCGGGAACCCGATTCTCGCCATAAAAATTGAGCTTTTAGAGGTACCCTATACTTTTTCCACAAGAGCATCAAAGCATTGACCACGCACCTTGTAATTTTTAAAAAGTCCAAAACTCGCACAGGCAGGAGAAAGGAGCACGGAAGAGCCCGCACCCAAAGAACACGCATCGTCAAACGCTTCAGAAAGCCCTGGGAAGATTTTCATCGGGACAGAAACGCCGGCATTGGAAAGCGATTCCGCCATACGCTCCGCCGTTGCGCCAATGAGGGCAATGCGTTTCAAGTTCAAAAGCGTTGCCAAAGCTATAGAAAGTTCCGTAAAATCAGCATTCTTTTCCGAACCGCCTAAAATAAGCGCAAAGGGACGTTTCATACTCCTTACTGCGGCAAGGGTCGCATCAGGACGCGTTGCGTAAGAATCGTTGTAGAATTCAATGCCTTTCTTTTCGCCCTTGAATTCCATGCGAAACGGAAGGACTTCATAACTCTTGAGCGATTGCAGCGCCGTCGGAACATCTGCGCCGAGAGCCTTCACCGCGAGGAGCGCCGCAGCCATATTTTCTAATTGATACGCACCGCGGACCTTGCAATCCCTGAGCAAAAGTTCATAGCCATCGAAAGAAAGAGATTCCGCCTTTATCACTACATCCGAATCCTTAGCGCCATAACAGAGTTTCTGCGCGCCCGATTCGCGGGCGATTGCCTCTGAAGGAGCGGCATCCTTAAAATAGACGCAATAATCGCCGCGTTTTTGCCAACGCACCAGATTCGCCTTGGCGTCGCGGTATTCTTCCACAGACTTGTGCCAATCCAGATGTTCTGTCGAAACGCGGAGCACCACGCCCACATGAGGCGAACGCGGAAGGGTCATCAACTGGAACGAAGATAGTTCGAGAATCGAGATCCGATCTGCGGAATCGTCCTTCAAAAGATCGAGAGCTGGCACGCCGAAATTGCCCCCGATAATGCAGGGAATCTTGCAGGCATTCAATGCGTGGCGGATCATGCTCACCGTACTGCCCTTGCCGAGCGTACCCGTAACGCCAACCACCGATCGGGACTTAGTCTCTTCCAAGAAAATTTCAATTTGGCTTGTAAGAATTCCGCCGTTGGACTCAAAATGGAAAATTTCATTCTGTAGCGGATAGACGCCCGCAGAACGCACCACAGTCACGCAATCCTTCAGGCCATCCATATATTTTTCGCCGCTCGAAACAGCCACTTTAACATCTTTCGGGAGGACGGGAAGTTCTACCGGATTTTTGTCCATCACCACAATATCTTTAACACCTGTGCGTACAAGATAATCCAACGTACTTTTGCCTTCTACGCCGAATCCCAAGACACCAACCGGAGAAACGAGTTTTTGCATATAAAAAATCCTTTTCAAAAACGAATGGAGAAAACCATCACTCTGCGGGCTTTACAACCGCCGTCGCAAACGGCGCTTTCTCAAAAAGCTTCTGTAAAATACAAAGAATCCGGTCTTCTGTAAAAGACTTCACTTCTTTCTCTGTCTCAGCCATCGTATAAAAGCGTCCAAAATGGAGCGTTTGATCCGCAAGGCGCATCAGGCGCTTTTCCGTACTATCCGCGCCAATATGGAGACCGCCGATAATATTTTTCTTGGTGCGTTCGAGTTCGCCCTTTTCAAATCCGTTTTTCAAGAACTTTTCCAATTCCGATTTGGCAAGTGAAAGCGCCATATCTGCTTTCTGCGGATCCGTCGCAAAAGAAACGCCCCACCCGAGCGTATTCCTATATACGTCCGTCATCGAATACACGGAATATGCAAGGCCAAGTTCTTCGCGGATCTTTTGGAACAGGCGAGAGCCCATGTCACCACCAAACGCAACATTAAAAATACCGAGCGCACGGGAAAATTCCATTCCATTTACAGAATCAAAACTCGTACCCCAAAAAACGCTCGACTGATTCAATTCTTTTTTACTCTTAGCTTTGATTCCAGTATTTGCTGCATATAAATCGTCAAAAGGCTTTTTCGCAGACGTTTTCTTGCTAAAAAATTTTTGGACAAGTTCCACCAATTTTTCGTGATCCACCTTGCCCGCAGCACATACAAGTAGAGGCAAATCTTCTATCACCTGCCGCTCATATTCGAGCATTCCTTCGCGCGTAAGTTCCCTTACCGATTTAACCGTGCCGGCGATTGGCAAAGCGAGCCCGCAACCCTTGTAATGAATCTCATTGAAAATATCGCCTACGCATTCTTCGGCAATATCATCATAACTATGGATTTCTTCAATAATCACTTTGCGTTCTTTTTCCATCTCTTTAGCGTCAAAGAGAGGATTCATCAGCATATCCGAAATCACGTCGAGCGCAAGAGCGACATCTTCTTTCACGACTTGAGCGTAGAATCCAGTTTCTTGCCTAGTCGTATAGGCTTCCAAATTACCGCCGCGGTCTTCAATCGCGTGCGCAATCTCCAATGCCGTGCGGTTTTCCGTCCCCTTAAACACCAAATGCTCGTAAAAATGGCTCAGTCCATTATTCTCCAGAACTTCGTGGCGAGAACCGCGCGGAATCCAAGCACCTACCGTCGCCGAATAAGCGCAGGGCATATAATCCGTGAGTACGGTAATTCCATTGGGGAGTACCGTCTTCAATATTTTCTGCTTCAGCATGCGGCCAAATTTAGATAAATGTTCCGTCATACCAACGAAACAAATCCTATAAGTCTAGCCGTTGTGTAGCGGGTCCCTCTAAAAATTCATTTTTATAACGGGAAGCACTACCGTCCAAAACAAGAATTTGATTAGTTGTAAACTTGTGAAATCAACTCAAAATCGTAATTTTTCATAATCCAGTAACAATCACCCCCTCGGAATTCAAAATCGAGTTAAGCATAGTATTTGCAAGCCTTCCAAAGGAATTGACCGGTTTATTTTGGACACTGGTGAACGAGAAGCCGGTTCCTTCCTCGAAACATCAGGCTTCGTAGGGCCGACATGCAGATCGGCTCCGCAGAGGTGTGACAACACAACAAAGCGGTTACAGCGTTTCAGAGTAGCGAACTGAAGTCCTATTCCCTGATATTAACAATGTCAAAGCACGCTTTGACTGTTCGGCCAAACAACCAAGCAAGTTAGGTTGTGCGGCACACCTTACATGGATTCAACATGCGCTGAACCCGATGGCGTACAAGTCCTGCGTTTTCCGCGGCAGTAATTCGCCTCCAAAAGGAACACCCGGAAACGAGGCGATAGCCTCTCATGCATTCCCGGAATTTCATTGCTCGGACCCCGCAAGGAATGTAGATTTAACAACCGGGGTTGAGTCTTGATCCGTCACGAAGACACTCGGCGATACATTCGGACATCTGCGCCGCAGGTCAGTTGGTTAAACAGCAAGCCCAATCGGCGTGCTAAAGACCGGTACAAGTAAAGATTCAGTCGAAAATAAAAAGCCTGCAACAGCCACTGCAGAAAAACAAAAAAGGATTGAAATATGTATACGCACGTAGAGAAGCAAAGAGAGAATAAGAGCAGGGCGGTTGCTAATTCCATTACTCAGAAGAAACGCGATGAGAAGCAAAGTTTTGGGCTTATAGATAATCGCCGAGAAGCTGTTGCACAAAGAAAGCAACAAGAATTGGCAAATAACAATACTTTACAGAGAAGACAAAGGCGTAGAGGAGCTAAGGGGCGCCCAACTAGAACAAGTAATCCACTCAAAGGCGTAAGACAAAATCCTGCCGATCGGGAAGGGCCACTACGCATTACTGTTCAACAAGACGCTTTAATTCCGCATCACGGTGTAGGAAGAGGCGCGAATGTAGATGCACTAATACCTAACATTACAACCGCTAATATGTATGCAGCTCCTATATCAACACAAATTGCCAATATTAACGGAATGAGAATGGATCAGCAACAGGCGGCCAACGAGGCTGATAGAAACATCGCTATTCAGAATAACATCCATCCGCAAAATCTAAGCCAAACCTATGCTTCGGCTTATGTGGATTCTGCCGTCCTAGAAAACAATGAAGGAGAAGACCGGTACGCTTTAAGGATGGTTAAGCATGCTCTGAGACAATCTAATGGAGATAGGCATATTTATCGAGTACATGGGCAACGAGCAATCATGTCAGAGGATAATTATGTTCGTCACAATCAAAAGCAAGAAATGAAAAATGCCAATCCTCAACAAGATGATTGAGTAAAGGGCACGGTACCCTAGTCGCAAACAGGAGGACTCAATGGACAAGAAAAAATGTGACATCTGCCAAAAAATGTTCGACGCATCCGAACTGATCAGCGGACACGGAATTGATCACGGGATAGAAAGGCTCATCCAGAAAGATTTCCCCGAGTGGGACGACTACAAGCAAATCTGCAGGAATGATTTCAACGCCTATCGGGGTAAATACATTTCATCGATGATTGATGAAGAAACCGGACGCGTCAAGGAGCTAAATGAGGCGGTGCTTCGCAGCATTACCGAGAAAGAGACAATTTCCGAAAACATAAATCAGTCGATAAAAGAAA
>JALNVO010000007.1 GCA_023231365.1 Fibrobacteraceae bacterium
CCACCTCTAAAAATTCATTTTTATGACGAGAATCCGGTTCCCTTCGGGGAACGCCAGGATTCGAAGAGCCGGACTCTAGGCCGGCCCCGAAGGGGTGAGGATGGAACAACGTGGCACCGCAACAACTTGATTTGCGATGCATTGCTATAGGAAAACGTCGCGTGAGCACCTACTACACATCAATCATACGTCAAGCAAGCTTAAATGAGATACTCGTATGGAGGATCTGGGTCTCTCCCTGAAGGGATCGTTTGGTACTAAGCGCTGAAGCGCAAGTGTCTCTATTTCCCATTCTTCTCAACTATAATAAATATCAATAAATATCAGAAAGTCCCCTCTTATGAGGGGACTTTCTTTTTTGGGGGATGGGTTAAATCTATTATAAATTAACGGATGGAGAAGGGATACACAGCATTCCCAATTTTCAACACATAGCGCCCATCATTAGCCACGACAAGCGAAAGGTTTGAATTCTTGACCATTCCCGAAGCAATCATCTGACCTTTCATATTAGTAAGGGCATAGTGTTCACCTACTTTAAGGCCACTTGCATTGATTGTCTTTCCGTAAATACTGAGCACAGCGATGGAAGAAGGGATAGAGGTCTTGCGAATCCCCGCTGGGATATTTTCACCTTCTTCCACACAAGTTAAGCTATCCAAATAAAGCGAAGGCTCATAGGCGACGCGTTCCACATTGAACTGCAAAGCCGTACCCATGCTAAAGTCAACACCATCCGTCGGGAGCGTTGTTTGCCAGCCGCTATTCTTCATCCAACGCCAATCAATATAAGCCGTTGTCCAATCCGGAGAATAAGGCATTTCCACATAAGGGAAATCCCAAGCTCCCACGCCCCAAGCATCCGTAGTCAAATTCCAATCATACGCAAGGATAAATTGGTGATTGGCGCCCTTGTACTTATAAGAAATCATCGGGCATTTGGAGAGGTCAGAAGAATACGTATAAACGGCACGCACATATGGGGCATATTCAGAAGCGCCCTGATCAAGTACTATATTCATCAATTCAGCACCACTAGTAGAAGAGCTAGTTTCGTCTGTAGAAGAACCCGTATCGCCTTTGGAATCTTTCTGATCTTTATCTGTTACAAAAGACCATGCCCCCGCTACGGCCGAAGATTTAGTAACCATCGGAACTATGGGGAGAGAATCCGAAATAGCCGTTTCCCACTTCAAATTTTTGGCATACGCTACAGAACCCTTGGCGCGAAGATAATACGCATCCTCATAATTATCTGTCACAGAACCGTTAGAATAAGGATGGTCAATGCTCCATTTGGCCATAGAAAGCTGATTAGAATCTGCAAAGGCGAGAAAATCGTCCGTGCGTTCCTTGGTTCCCGTACCGGTCAACGAGTCTGTAAATCCCCACTCCGTGATGAATACAGAAAGGCCCGCCGCAATTGACTTACGGACCCCTGCCGCGTGATTCAAAGAAAGGCCAGTTCCACCATGCGCATCGGCATTCACAGAATGCATATTCCCATAATAATGGTACGTATAAGCCACATTACTATCCACAACAGGATTATTTACCGGATCACCCGTAGCCGAAGACCACAGCGGAGTCCCGACCACGACCAAGTTTTTCGAATACTTCCGAATTTCAGTAATCACCGTATCCGCATAGGCCTTGAGCTCGTCCCAAGTTTCCGAAACGGGCTCATTGTAAACTTCAAAAATCACATGCGGGTACTTGCCGTAACGCTTAGCCATTACACCAAAAAATTCCGCAGCATCCGCAGCAGAAAAGCTTACTTTGTTGTCGTTGAACGCATATTTCGGCGTTCCATTCGGATGCAAGTGATAATAATAACCTCCCTCAGAATGGAAATCGATGAGGACATAGATATCATTTTCAATAGCGGCCTGCACGACAGAATCCATCTGTGCAGAATAAAATCCCGGACGAGTTTTATAATTGCCATGCCCCCAAGTCGCTACAACGCCCATCGCCGACCGGATAAGCTCTATATTGCGTGCACCGACAAGGCTATCAATATAAGAATGGCCATAAAAAGAAGAATTATTCGGCCAGTACAAACTCCAGCCAAGGCTTAAGCCCTTAAGTTGTACTTCCTTCCCATCGGCGACACCGTCCACCGAGCCGTAAATGCGGCCGAGTCCCGCGGAAGTCTTCCCAGCCTGTAAAGCGCCATAAGTGCTCACAGGTCCTACCCGGGTGGGATGAATCGTTGCAAAGGCCGTACCTATAGCAAGGGCCGCTACAACAGAGATTAAAGTTATTTTATTCATTTTCTCTCCACAACTTGAATGTTACTTTGTACCTAAATTTATCCAATCCACGGGAGCTATGCCCTCTAAGCGGATATCATCCAAATAAATTTCAGCAGTGCTATCGGCCATAAAATTGAAAGCATTTACATCCGTCATCAGCGCATCGAAATTAGCAGACTCTATGCGATATTTCGACCATTCTGAAGATAAGTTGAAGGGTACATTATGATATTCCTTTGCACCCGTCGAGTCCCGCCGCACCATTTGCAGATTGGCTATCCCGGAACCCTTCGCCATGAATGACACCGCAACAAGGGAACTCAAGTCAAATCGGTAATTGTCCACGGCCTCGTCAAAATCGCCGCCGAGCGTAAAACCCACCAAAGCAAATTTTCCGCCAGTAAACGCAGAATCCACGACCAATCTTGCAAACAAACTTTTCCCAGAATAAGCTCCTTCGGAAATAATCGTATTCGCCGTATCCGTAAACCCAGGAGAAACAGAACTGCCACCGCCTAAAATAGAATCCGAGCTCATGAACCACCAGCCGCCGCCCCACACTTTGCCAAGCAAGGTATGCATGTTCCAATTTTCAAAATTTTCAACCAGTGTATAAACCGTATCCGAAAATTCCGCCACATTCGTAGAATCCGAAGTCTGCATCTGGAAAGAATTTACAGAAGACGCGCTTGCGATATACACGAAATGCGTACCTGCGGGGAGAGCCGCAAACTCAAAAGAACCATCTGAGTCCGTTACAGAAGACTTGTCGAGTACGCGCACGACAGCTCCTGCCAGAGGAGCTCCCGACTTCAGAATCTTCCCTTTAAGCAACTCCGGAAGCCCTGCGACAAGAATCTTTGGCAGAGAATCTCCAAAATTCAAAAGTTTCATCACAAAAAGCGAATCGCCCGAATTTGCATCCACGAGTTTGTAGCCCGAAAGCAAAGAATCAAAAGTTACCGAGCCATTTTTATCCGTTACAAGAGAATCTTCCAAAGAAAGGCTGTCCGAGTCGAGATTCCATACGCGGACCTTTGCCGAAACGAGAGGTAGTCCCGATGGAGCACTGAACGTAATCGCCATCTCCGCCTCGCCCGCATTTGACCCCGTACCATTCGATGTTTTTTCTGCCGAGCATGCAAAAAAAGCAATACAAAAGGCAACAACAATAAATAAATTCAAAGTTTTCATTTGCGCCCTACCCTAGCACGCGGCAAAAGCTGAAGCCCCAAATGGCACACCATCGATGGTTTTTTTTCTTCGCGGGCAATCGCGAGTACCCGCTCGCGGAAATTCTGGATTTCAAGCCGCACCTTTTCAAACGATTCGGGAGAAAGGCTACACGTAACCGAAGAAACGCTGCGTTCGTCAGCAGCAAAAGAATCATAGACTTTCTTGTCAATTTCCAAATTCTTGAGATGATACTTGCGGAGCACTGTAGAACGGACGCGCGCGGGCGTGGAAATAAGTGGGTCTTTGACCACATACTTATTCAAAGAGTCAATACTTACAAATTCATTTTCTTTCAAATAATTGACCGCAGATTCAACCTGAGCAGGTTTTAACGCAGGCGTAAACATACGGCCTATTTTTGCAAAGCTCATCCCGCTAGACAAAAGCGGGAGCAAATCGCGGAGCACGGGAATGTACCACTTGGAAAAAAAGCCTAACGACTCATCCTTGAGGGCGTATTCCCTATTATGCGACCTCACTGCAATGAGCTTCCGCAATAGCGTTTCGCGGCGATCCACATTCTTTTCGTTCCCAAACTCGACAAGTATCTTAAAATACTCGGAATCAAGGTCGTTCAACTTGAACGAGGCAGCCAACTTTTCCGCATTTTCTTGTGAAAGAGGCCTAGACCCGTCCAATATGCGGGTGAAAAAGGCGGAACCGCACACTCCGAGCGATTCCTGTAACGCTCGCATAGAGAAAGCCTTGTCCAAGCATTTAAAAGCATCCAAAACATTACGCAAATATTCGCGATAGTCGAAGTACATTAATACGTTAATTTTGGAAACAGATTTCACATCAATAAATATAAGATATAAATGCAAAATTAAGACTAATTTTAAAGTAAAATTCCGTTAATTTTGGAAACATATAGAATAGCGAATTTAGGCAAAAATTCGGCAACAAGTTACATTACGACAAAAATTTCAAATGCGCACTGTTTGATTAGCAAAGCGCATATCTGAACAACCTGCAGAAATAGCAAAAGCATCGCTTTATGGATTAAAGAGGCAAACTTTTGATGCATGCAGATTTAAACCCGGATGACAAGCCTCGAACCGATGAACAGGAAAACCCTTTGCACAAGCGGTTCCCAAACGGAAGAGCGCACCATTCCGATAATCAGCAAAAAATGATCCTATTCCAAGTATGTATAGCCGTATAGATCCGAGCGGTAAATGTTCAGGAATTCTTTACCTTCCTGAAGCGATATTTTCCCATCTTTCACAGAACGGGCCACCCAGTTTTCCATTGTGCGCACGAGAGCCTTGTCACTGAAGTTCACATAATCGAGCACGTCTTCAACGGATTCGCCGTCGATGATCTTGTCAATTACGTAAGAATCCCCTTCGCACACAACGTGTACGGCATTCGTATCACCAAAGAGGTTATGCAAGTCGCCAAGAATTTCCTGATATGCACCCACGAGATACACAGCCAAGTAATAAGGCTCACCTGGTTTTAAGGGATGCACCGGGAGAGTGCGGGACACCTCGCCACTCCGGACGAACATATCAATTTTTCCATCCGAATCGCAAGTAATATCCTGAAGTGTCGCTTCAACACATGGCTCTTCATTTAAGCGCTGAATAGGCATTATCGGAAAAATTTGGTCTATAGCCCAGCTATCCGGCAAACTCTGGAAGAGCGAGAAGTTGCCGAAGTACTTTTCAGCAAGGAGCCTAGAAAGTTCATCCAATTCAATCGGCGGATGACGCAAATCACGGGCAAGTTCATTCACGCGGCGAGCAATGCTCCAGAACAAACGCTCTGCAGTAGCGCGAGTCGTAAGATCTACCGTTCCCATCTTGAATCCAGAGAGGACGTCATCATTTATCTGCATCGCATCGTGCCAACTTTCGAGAAGGTTTCTCAAAGAGAGGCTCTTGTATATACCATACAAATCCTTAATACTATCCGGACAAATCTCCGGTATTTCCTGGGTTTCATCATCAAAGTAAGCCGGGCCCGCTTTTTCCAAAATATTGAATACGAGAATGGAATGGTGCGCTGAAAGTGCACGGCCTGTTTCCGCAATTACATTCGGATGAGGCAAGTCAAATTTTTCGCACGTTTCGTAAATAGCGTAAACGACATCATTTGCATATTCCTGAATAGAATAATTCACAGAACTCGCGCTGGAACTGCGGGAACCATCATAATCCACACCGAGGCCGCCACCGACATCCACAAATTCGATATTCATTCCGGATTGTTTCAATTGCGCATAAAACTCAGAAATTTCGCGAAGGCCGGACTTAATCTTGCGGATGTTCGTAATTTGGCTTCCCAAATGGCAATGGATGAGCTTTAAGCAATCGCACATATTTTCTTCGCGAATGAACTCCATTGCATCCAAAAGTTCCGAGCTGTTGAGTCCGAACTTGCTGTGATATCCGCCGGATTCTTCCCACTTACCAGCGCCGCTGCTCGCAAGCTTGATACGGACACCAATATTCGGGCGCACACCGATGCGGCGCGAAAGTTCGACAATCAAATGAAGCTCGTTCATCTTTTCCACAACCACATATACGTTTTTACCCATCTTCTGGGCAAGAAGCGCAAGTTCAATAAAATCTTCATCCTTGTAGCCATTGCAAATAATGAGGGCTTCGGGATTATCCATATTGGCAAGCACGGCGTGAAGTTCGGGTTTGGACCCCGCTTCAAGGCCGATATTGAACTTCATTCCGTGGCGGACGACCTCCTCCAACACCGCGCGTTGCTGGTTCACCTTGATAGGGAATACATTGTAATAAGAACCTTTGTAACCGTATTCCTGAATGGACTTGTTAAAGCATTCATTAATTTTTTCAATCCGCGTATCGAGAATATCGGGAAAACGAAGAAGTACTGGAGTAGAAACATCGCGTATAGCAAGGTCCTGCACAAGATTGTAAATATCTATTACAGGTCCCTTGTCGCGAAGGGGACGCACCGTCGCATGTCCCTCTTCATTAATGTCAAAATAATTGATACCCCATCCATTGATGTTATAAAGATCCCGGGAATCGTCGATACGCCAATTTTTCATTTCTTGTACGAACCTCTTTGGTTGTAAAATGTGGTGGAAATTGCGGAAACGATAGAAATTTTTTAATTACGAAAATCTCTAAAGATTCATTTGCAGCTATTTTCTTTCTAAATCAATGCAAATGCGTTCTCTTCAAGCCGTTCTACTATTCTCCGACCAAATTTTATGGCACCTTTTTAATGCCTTCAGTAGACTTCCATAAAACCTTGCGAGAAGATTCTACTTATAGGGTTCCTCTAAAAATTCATTTTCTATTGCCCCAGAAGCCCCTTTCCTCTAGGGAACATCAGGCTTTCGGAGTATTGGAGTAAAATCCTGTTGCCGAGCCTCATGATAGCGAATGCGTATGCTTCTCAGGCATCCGAGCCTTCGTAGTTACTCGAGTTCATGACCGCAGAGCAATTTTTTGAGGAGCCCTTATAGTCAGCGCCGTTTCTAACCGCTCGTCAGGGTATTTCGCGAGCCCCCCTGCGTCTCGCATAAGTGAATGTACCGGAGCTTCGGGTATTTGAGCAAGGCCCAATTTCTAGTCCGCTCCTTTTTTCGAACAGCCTGCGACAGAACGAAAGATTCCAACCCAGCAAACAGGCTGTTCAATCTGTAAACGGAGTATCGCTTTCCTTTGCATTTCATTCTACATTATGAAAGCAAAGGAACAGACTATGATGAAAAAAGGAAAAAAGAGGCTTTGGATTATTTTATTAGCAATCAGCTTATTCGCTATTGCAGGCGTGAGCTTTTTGAACCAACCGCGTTTTGGCAAATTGCCGAGCGGCAAGCGTTTGGAACGCATTCAAAAATCACCAAACTATAAAAACGGAGAATTCCAAAACGAGCTTCCGACAATTAGAATAGTAGGAAACAAAAACTTCTTCACATCCATGTATGAATTTTTCTTCAAGACCTATCCGAATACCACTCCCGATCCTCAGGCGATTAAAGTAGTGAAAACGGATTTAAAAAAGCTTGACCCAGATCAAAATCTGCTCGTCTGGTTCGGGCATTCTTCGTATTTACTGCAAGTAAACGGCAAACGTATTCTAGTCGACCCCGTATTCTATAAAGCATCCCCGGTATCATTAGTGAACAAGGCCTTTCCCGGCTTGGACGTATACAAGCCGAGTGATTTCCCTCAGATAGATTACCTCATTATTTCGCACGATCACTGGGACCACTTGGATTATCAAACCGTAACAGAATTAAAAGACAAAGTCGGCAAAGTAATTTGCGGACTTGGCGTGGGAGAAGATTTTGAATACTGGGGTTATGACAAAAATAAAATCATCGAACTAAACTGGGGTGAAAATGCAGAAATCGGCAACGGTTTCAAAATATTTTGCCTACCCGCCCGCCATTTTTCTGGCCGCGGACTCCGGCCGAACAAAACAGTTTGGGCTTCTTACCTTATACAAACGCCCACGGACAAAATTTACATCGGCGGTGATTCGGGATACGATCCACATTTCAAGAAAGTGGGAGAACAGTTTCCTGGAATTTCTCTCGCTGTGCTCGAGAACGGTCAATACAATAAGAATTGGCCACAGATTCACACAATGCCTGAATTCTTGGAAATGGAAGCACGCGAACTCGGCGCAAAGGAAATACTCACCGTACACCATTCCAAATACAAGCTCTCCACACATCCGTGGGATGAACCTCTGAAAAATGAGCAGAAGCTCCGCAGAGATTCTCTAAACGTACTCGCCCCCACAATCGGCAAACCAATTTTGTGGAAAACAGCAAATTAAATATAAAGTAGCAATCAAATGCTGCCACAGAGCCACAAAAAAATGAGCAAGGCCAAACAATGACAGGAACGATTGCTCGCTAAAACGAAAGCTCGGGCATACTTGTATGCACATAGCCGACTTGCACCAACAAGCGCTCCATTACAAAAGGAACTACATTCCTACAATACGTCCGCCCCATTCCTTGGAATGTTTCCGTTCGTGAGCTATCGTTTTATCAAAATCCGCAAGCGGAAAACAGTTATTTTCTATGATCGTCTGCGTTTCATAAAGCCGCTTCAAACAGTCCATTTTATCTCTGCATCCTAACTTCGCCTTTTCAATGGAATCGCTCAACACGCGGATAGATTCGTCATAAATGCGGCACGGAACAGGGAACGGATGACCATCCTTTCCTCCATGCGCAAAAGAAAATCGGGCGGGATCGCTAAAACGGGACGGTGTCCCATTGATAACTTCACTCACCAACGTCAAAGATTGCAAAGTGCGGGGCCCGAGTCCCGGCGTAAGAAGCAGACTCTCAAAATTCTTCGGATTCGACTCATAAGCCGCGGCTAGAACACCGCCCAACCGTTTTAAGTCGACATTCTCTGCCCGCACGTCATGATGCGCGGGCATCGTACAATTCCTACCAGTTTCGACAATTATTCTATCTGAAGCCGAATTGAACAAATCATATTGCGCAGGCACGATTATAGAGCGGGACGGTTTTACAATCTGCGAAATTTCGCGCAACACACGATCTGGATTCTCATGGGAAAATTCCAAAATGGAATTTCGCGTATCGAGAGCCTTGGCAGAAGTCAAATTCAAAATTTCGCCGCAATTTTCACCAACAACAGCCGTATGTGGTTCTTCTACAAAGGATCGCAAGTTCGAAGAGCACCAATGATAACGCCTCGCCGCCTTAACCCCGACGTTCATTCCCTGCTGAACTACAGCCCAATCCCCCTCATCTGTGACAATAAAATTATGCTGGTAAAGCTGGAAACCGTCCTGTACCGCAGTATTATCCACTTTCGCGCAAAGCTTGCTTGAGCGCACAAGAGAATCTCCATCGAGCCCCGTCCTATATGCCAAATCCAGAAGTTCTGTAGGCGTTTCACGAGAATACTTGCCACGTCCTCCACAGACAAAGATGCCTAGATCCTTTTCCCGCGAATGAAGCCCGCGCTTTAAGGCGTACATCACGCTCGTCGTAATTCCCGACGAATGCCAATCCATTCCAAGTACAGCGCCGAAAGACTGAAACCACAACGGATCGCTCAAACGCACGAGGACTTCCCGCTTTCCGTAATTTTCAATAACGGATTCCACAATGAGCGCACCAAGCGACATCATCCTATCCGCAAGCCATCGGGGAACCGTCCCTGTATGAAGCGGCAAATCAGCAATACCAGTCCGCTTAGGCATAAATTCGCCCGCCTTAAGTCCGTAGCTTAAAGAACATCCCCTTTGCTCACAAAAAGTTTCTTATTCCCACCTTCCCTGTAAGCTAAAACTTTTGCCCCCCACTCTGCTTGAGGAACATCCTCCACAGATACGGACAGCGTTTCTTTCGAGATGCCGAGAGATTTCACAAGAGCTTCCGTTACGCTTTGTGCGGCCTTAGCCTTGAGCGCATCGTCACGCCCCGGATACATTTGAATTGTTACGTGTGGCATAGACCCAAATATATCATTAAAAGCACATTCTAAGGATGTAAAAAGCAAAGCTTTCTCGGAATAGAATCAGTTTCAAATATATTTCTCCAAAAATCGGCGCACTCTGGGAAACAACGGCTACACAACAGATTAACTTCA
This sequence comes from Fibrobacteraceae bacterium, assembly GCA_023231365.1. Taxonomy (GTDB): domain Bacteria; phylum Fibrobacterota; class Fibrobacteria; order Fibrobacterales; family Fibrobacteraceae; genus Hallerella. The sequence continues at coordinate 10,079 of JALNVO010000007.1, forward strand.
AAACATCGCCAGAATAAAGTTCACCTCGCTTTTTCGATAAAAATACTAACGGCCCTATTCTTTTCCTTTTTTTTGAAGTATTTTTTCCATAAAGGATGCTGAGGTTTGGACTATGAGTCTAGAAAAATTTGATCCATTAAAAAAAGCAGGGGCCGACATCAGCGGTTCTCTAGCCCGCTTCTGTCAAAACGAAGAGATGTATCTCAAATTTCTTAAGATGTTTTCCGCAAATGAAGAAATGCCTCTTCTGCAAATAGCCCTTAAAGAAGAAAATTTGCAAGACATCATCACATACGCACACACATTGAAAGGCGTATCCGGCAATTTAGGCCTTACTCCGCTGTTCGAACTCTATTCTTCGATAGTCAATAGCGGGCGTGCAAACGATCTTACAAAAATCAAAGAGATCGAACCGCAATTAACTGCTCGTTACAAAGAGTTTGACAAGATTCTCAAACAACTATGAAACGCAACCTTATTTTAATTGCAGACGACCAAGAAATTAACCGAGCAATTCTTCGGCAAATTTTCGAGTCGCAATATGAAATACTCGAAGCCAAAGATGGAGAAGAGGCTTGGAACGCAATTAAAAAGGAAAACGAACGCATTGCTATAGTTCTTTTGGACGAAGTAATGCCCAAACGGCTAGGCTCCGAAATTCTTGCTGATTTTTTTGCAATGGATTTTGCCAAATACATTCCGATTATTCTCATTACGGCATTCGATTCTACAGAAATTGAGCTCAAGGGATTTGAATCCGGCGTATCGGACGTCATCAAGAAACCTTTTGAGCCACAGGTTGTATTCCAGCGCGTCCTAAACGTCATCGAGCTCTATACTTATAAAAACAATCTAGAAGAAGAAATTGAACGAAAAACGTACAAACTTCGCGAAACCAACGAAAACATCATTGATGCGCTAAGCACTGTCGTTGAATTCCGCAACCTCGAAAGCGGCAACCACATTCACCGAATCAAATCGTTTACCAAAGTAATGCTTTTGCGTTATTTGGAACGGCATCCGGACATCTATATTTCTTCCGAACAAGTAGAAAAAATTTGCAATGCCGCAATGATGCACGATCTTGGCAAAATTGCCATTCCCGATGCCATTTTATTAAAGCCCGGGCGTCTGACAGAAAAAGAATTTGACATCATTAAAACGCATTGCAACAAAGGTTGTGAAATTTTAGACAAAGTTTCTTTCTTGGATGATAAAGAACTTTATGATTATTGCCACGATATTTGCAAATGGCATCATGAACGTTTCGACGGGAAAGGGTATCCTGACGGGCTCATCGGGAATGCTATCCCTCTTTGGGCTCAAATCGTATCCATCGTCGATGTGTACGATGCCTTGGTTTCTGAGCGCTGTTATAAAAAAGCATTGCCTCCAGAAGAGGCCATCAAAATGATTACAGAAGGACAATGCGGAACATTTTCGCCAGAACTGTTATCCGTAATGCTTAAAGCACAGGGTTTGTTAAACCAGACAAGACTAGCTCTTTCTAAATAAATCAGATGGCTAAGCTTTCTTCCCGTTTACCGCCCTTTAACGCAAAAAGAATTTCAATAATTTATAGTGCCATTCTGAAAACGGCGGATATCGGAATTTAAAATCACACCAAATGCCGCGATCAAGCACACTTTCATAGTGCGAGAAGGCGCGAAAACCCGCTTCGCCATGATAGTTGCCCATACCGCTATCGCCAACCCCGCCAAATGGAATGTCCGACGAAGCAATATGCATCAATGTATCATTAATCGTCGCTCCGCCAAAATGAAGCTCGCGAAAAATGCGTTTTTCAAGTTCCTCATCCCTACCAAAAAGATAGAGCGCAAGCGGGCGCGGAAGCGTCTTGAGCTTCGCAATCATTTCAGCTTCCGTCTTATAAGCGAGAATCGGCAAAACGGGACCAAAAATTTCTTCTTGCATAACAGGAGATTCAAAAGAAACATTTGCAAGTACAGTCGGAGCGAGCTTGTTTCCAATGGCATTTCCACCGCACAGAATTTTTTCTCCCTGGACGAGATTTTGCAGCCTAGAAAGATGTTGCGCATCAATTATTTTCGGGAAATCCTTTGTTTTAGCTCCATCTGGCGCATAGGCTTTGAATTCTTCTACTAAAAGAGCTTCTAGTTCGCTCTTGATAGAAAGGTCCGCATACACATAATCCGGAGCAACGCATGTCTGGCCGGCATTGATGAGTTTTCCAAATGCAATGCGTTTTGCCGCAAGAGCTAAATTAGCTGTGCGGCTGACAATGCATGGGCTTTTTCCTCCGAGTTCAAGCACTACGGGTATCAAATGATGGGACGCCATTTCCATCACGTGCTTTCCTATTTTGGGGCTACCCGTAAAGAAAATCATATTGAAGGGATCTTCCAACAAATTATCTGCTACATCATGATCTCCGATTTCAACCTGCAAAAGTCCTTCGGGAAGGGCTTCTTTTGAAAGCTTTACAAGCACCTCCGCTACACTTTTCGACTTAAGCGAAGGCTTTAAAACAACCGCATTGCCTGCAGCAATTGCCGAAATCAATGGTTCTACAGCGAGCAAGAACGGATAATTCCAAGGCGAAAAAATGAGACACACCCCATAAGGCCTCGGAAGCACATAGCTCTTAGCAGGGAAAAGCGATGTGGGTGTTTTTGCCTTTTGTTTTTTCATCCATTTAGGAAATTTTTTACTTACAAAAGAAAGCTCAGAAAGAGCAATCCCCACTTCCGTCATATATGCTTCAAAAGCTGATTTGTCCAAATCCTTTTCCAGAGATTCAGCAATAAGCGATTCATTCTTTAAAATCCAATTTTTCAAAGATTCAAGCGCTTTTTTGCGGAAAAATAGATCCAGTGTTTTCCCCGATTCAAAAAAAGCTTTTGCGGACAAAAATGAATTTGTATGCATAATTACCTTTTGACTGTCATAACAAACAAGCCATTGCTGTTGGAACTCATTTCCACTTCATTGCCATCGCTTGTCCTAACATAAAAAATACGGACCATTTTATTTTCATCTCTGGAAGAAATTATCGCTTCAATAGCCCGATCATCAATCAAAGCACCCTTTATCCATGCGGGGTCGTACCAATGCCAGACCTGCCAATTAAAAAGTCCGCGAATAGAAGCCACAAAGGCGCGAACCATCAGTGAATATTCGTAGGCATAAAAATCTTTCCGCGTCCGTATTTCATTTTCCTTTTCCTGCCTGGAAAGCTTATCAAAATCCGGGATCAAAGCGATTCCCTGTTTATCGGGCTTGGAATAAGAAAACCGGATTTCATGTTCACTCACAAGCACCTTTAATGCCGAATCATCCAGATGAATGAATTTTCCAGGTCCCACTTCGGCATAATCCCTGAACACTCTCTCCTTCTCAAGCTTTTTCGAGATTTTGAGAGGGACCGGTTTTGTAGAAAAACTCGGGAGATCCAATATAGAGAGAATTTCACCGCTATTCTTTTTAGAGAGCACGGCGAGTTTCGGATTTTCACCCGGATTTTTCAAAAGCCATACGTTCAACGGCTTCACTGTTCTCTGGAGGACTTTCGCAAGCTCGACATCTTTAACACCAGCACTATCCCACTCCATCCAAGTTCCCGTTTTACCCACAGAATCCAATTTAGCGAAAAGCATCTCCGAAGAAAACGGATTTGGAGAACGGAAAATAACAGGTTCCGAAGCCAAAACGAGCGACGAGAAAAACAAAAAGAATAGAATACTGTATTTGCGCATAAGTTTTTTTAAAACTAATCTATTTTTACGATATGGACAACGACGCACAAGACATTGCACGCTACAAAGAACTCGAAAAGCAACTAAAAGAAGCGAGCGACGCTTATTACAAAAGCGGCATTTCACCGATGAGCGACGAAGACTTCGACTTCGGCATCAAGGAATTGGAATCTCTCGAAACGGCCCACCCCGAATGGCACGACAAGAGTTCGCTCACCAAGCAAGTCGGCAGCGATCTCTCCAACGACTTTCCGAAAGTAGCGCACCGGATCCCGATGCTTTCCATTTCCAATGCCTACAGCAAGGAAGAGGTCGCCGATTTCATCCATCAAGCGGAATCCATTGTGCCAAATGCAAAAGAATGGGTTTGCGAGCGCAAAATTGACGGAGTCAGTCTTTCCCTCTCTTACAAAAACGGAATTCTCGTGCGGGCAGCAACACGCGGCGATGGAACTGTAGGTGATGAAGTGACCCTCAATGCAAAGACGATCCCCGACATTCCCCAAAAGCTCTACGGAGCCCCCGCCGGAGATTTGGAAGTGCGCGGAGAAGTGTACATGGAATTCAAACCCTTTGAGCTATTGAACGATGAATTTGAACGCAAAGGGCTCAAAGGATTTCAAAACCCGCGGAATACCGTCGCCGGCAGCCTTAAACTCAAAGACCCCAAAGAATGTGCCAAACGCCCGCTCCGTTTTTTAGCCTACCATATACCTGAAGACATCAATACAAAGACACATGCAGACAACTTAAGATCGCTAGAGCTTTTTGGTTTCCATACAAATCAATTCTGGATGGCCAAAAATATTGACGGCATAATGAAAATTTCAGATGAAATCCTCGCCGGAAGAGATTCTCTCGCCTACCCTATTGATGGAATGGTCATTAAACAAAACAGCCTTTCTCTCCAGCAAGAATTGGGAACGACGGCAAAAAGTCCACGCTGGGCTATTGCCTATAAATTCAAAGCAGAAAGGGCATACACACCGGTGCTTTCTATCGATTTCCAAGTCGGACGCACAGGCCGTATTACACCAGTCGCAAACCTTTCCCCAGTACATCTTGCCGGTACGACAGTCAAAAGAGCGACTCTCCACAATTTTGATGAAATTAACCGTTTAGGACTCCGCGTAGGCGATACGGTTGGTGTCGAAAAAGGCGGAGAGATCATCCCCAAAATTATCGAAGTCGATCTCAGCAAGCGTCCGGAAGGGACGCACCCGATCGTTCCCCCGATGACTTGCCCCGAATGTGGAATGCCTCTTTCAAAAAAAGAAGGTTTTGTCGACCTCCGCTGCGAAAATTTGCATTGCAAAGCGATGGTTCAAAGCCTCTTTGAACATTTTGTGTCCCGCGAAGCGATGAATATTGAAAACCTGGGACCGAGCTTGATTGCTCAACTCTTAGAAACGCAAAAAATAAGCAAGCTCTCGGACATCTATTCGCTAAAAAAAGACGATCTCGCGAATTTAGATCGCATGGCAGAAAAGAGTGCACAAAACGTCATCAACGGTATCGAAAAAAGCAAGGCTCTCAGCCTTGAGAACTTTCTTTTTGCCCTCGGCATCCGGTTTGTCGGAAGGACGAATGCGCGGAACTTGGCGCGCTATTTCCAAAGCCTCGATAAAATAATGGCTGCGGACAAAGATGCTCTCCTTGCCGTGCCCGATGTCGGCGAACGCATTGCACAAAGCGTCTATGACTTTTTCCGCTCCGAAACGGAAAAGAACGAAGTAGAAGCACTCATAAATGCAGGCCTCCCCACCACATTCAAGGGCCAAGTAAAAAATCATTTATTGGGTCAAACTGCAGTACTCACGGGAACACTCCCCAAACTCGACCGCAACGCAGCACGCAAGCTCATTGAAGACAATGGAGGAAAAGTTTCCGGCTCCGTAAGCAAAAAGACGAGCTGGATTCTCGCTGGGAGTGATGCCGGGAGCAAGCTCACTAAAGCACAAGAATTGGGCATACCTATTCATGATGAAACTTGGCTCTTGAATGAAATTGCTAACTTGGAACTATGATGAAAAGATCTTTTATTCCCGCTGATTTTAAAGCGGACAGCGCCAAACAAGTTACTGAATGCTATCAAAAATTACTCCAAGAAGAAATACCTGCTACCGCCGATGATCTTCGCAAATGGATATTCAAGTGGAATGAACTTTCCACAGTCCTCTCCGAAGAAAGTTGCCACCGCTACGTAGCAATGACCTCGCACACGCAAGACGAAAAAATAGCACAGGCATATTCCGACTTTGTCGAAAACATAGATCCTATTTCTCATAATTACGGAGATCTGTTGGAGCGCAAAATGATGTCGCATCCCTCCGTTTCCGAACTCGATAGAGAATTCGGAGTCTTTTTTCGCGATGTACGTACTGAACTCGCTCTTTTCCGCGAAGAGAACGTTCCCCTCACGACAAAAGAAAACACAGAAATACAAAATTATCAGAAAATCACTTCAACGATGAGCGTGGAATACGAGGGTGAAACAAAAACACTCCAACAGATGTCCGCGCTGCTTGAATCCACAGAAAGGAACGTCCGCGAAGACGCTTGGAGAAAAATTACAGAAAGACGCCTTAAAGACAGAAACGCTCTGGACGAAGCCTTCGACAAACTTTTCAAAATTCGGATTCAGATTGCAAAGAACTCCGGTTATACCGACTACCTCGATTACATTTTCAAAGCAAAAGACCGCTTTGATTATACGCCAGCCGATTGCCGCACATTCCACGAAAATATTGAAAAGATTGTGCTCCCCCACTTGCGCGACATCTACGAAAAAAAAGCCGCAAAGATGGGCCTTAAAAAGCTCCGGCCTTGGGATTTGAACGTGGATGCCTTATCGCGCCCTCCTCTCAAGCCTTTCAAGACCGGTGCGGAACTCATTGAAAAATGCGGACAAATTTTCGACAAACTCTCTCCGAAAACTTCCGAATGGTTCAAAATTCTGAAAGACGAACACTTGATCGACCCGGACAGCCGTATAGGCAAAGCTCCAGGAGGCTATCAAATCGGCTTTGAAGAAAGCGGAAGGCCGTTCATTTTTATGAACGCGGCAGGAACCGACGGAGACATTTATACACTTCTCCACGAAAGCGGGCATTCCTTCCAACAATTCGGAGTTTCGCCCATTCCGTTCACAGCCTATCACAACGTGCCTTCAGAATTCGCCGAAGTTTCCAGTATGTGCATGGAGCTCATCGGCTCTACCGACCTTTCTCCATTCTATGCCGATAAAAAGGACGCGGCTCGAAGCCGTATAAATGAACTAGAAGAAATCATCTATCTCTTCCCCTGGGTAGCCTCCATTGATTCATTCCAGCATCTCCTCTATTCGCATCCGAATCATACGGCAGAAGACCGGAGAGAAATGTGGCTTTCCGTAATGGACCGTTACGATGCCGGTGTGGATTATTCCGGTTTTGAAGACGCCCGAGCTTATCTGTGGCAAAAACAACTTCACATTTTTGAAGTTCCGTTTTACTATATCGAGTACGGTATAGCCCAATTAGGAGCGCTTCAAGTATGGGCGAATTACCGTAAAAATCCAGAAAAAGCACTAAACCAGCTTTTTGCAGCAGAAGCTCTCGGCAGCAGTCGGCCACTGCCGGAACTCTTTGCCAAGGCAGGAATCCTTTTTGATTTCTCTGCAAAGACAATCGAACCGCTAGTCCGGGCGGTTTCGGATGAACTTGAAAACCTGCATTCTTAATATTTTCCTAAAAAAGTGCATTTTTTTGGAGTTTCTTGCTTGACGGAACACCATTTTTTTCTATAATTGGCTCCGCATCCTTTGGAGGGATGGCCGAGTGGTTGAAGGCGCACGCTTGGAAAGCGTGTTTACTTAACTGTAACGAGGGTTCGAATCCCTCTCCCTCTTTTAACGCTTCTACAAGGTGGCTTATGTCTGATCAGCGCGTTTACCTTGACGATATCTATGCTAGCCAAAAATGCGGCGGCTCTATTTTCCGTGCAATTGTTATGATGGCCCACGAAGCTCGTTTTATCAACGAGCAAGCCCGCCTCGGCTACTTGCAACTCACTAAAAAACCGACCACCATCGCTATGTACAAGTTCAAAGAGAACAAGCTAACGATGATGTCCAAGGAAGAAGCTGCAGCCCAGGAAGCTGCTAAAGCAACTGAAACGAATTCAGCTACAGTCGAAAATTCTTCGAATTCTTCAGATGCAGCCAATGATGCATTCGGTGCATAAGTTATTTATTTTTTAATTTTTCACAAGGCGGCTCTATTTGGGTCGCCTTTTGATTTAAAGAGGAATGAATGAACAACACCAAAGACATTCTCGCCGAAATCGTCGCTAAACGTAAAGCCGATATGGAACGTCTGGGTATATCTTTTGGCATCAAACGCCCAACCCGCACCCGCTCTCTTCACCCCTTCATCAAAACGCCTGGAGCAATCCTTGAAATAAAGCGATCTTCTCCCTCTAAGGGAAATATCGCTATGGATCTTGACCCGGCATTGACGGCAAAAAAATACGCAGAAGCAGGCGCTTCCGCCATCTCCATCCTCACTGAAGGAAACTACTTTCACGGATCCTTGAACGATATTATTGCAGCGGCAAAGGCTGCCCCGGACATAGCCATTTTGCGGAAAGATTTTTTGCTCGAACCGGAAGAAGTAGATGTCGCTTATGATTTTGGAGCTGATGCGGTCCTCCTGATTGCCCGCATTCTTACCGATGAAAAACTTTGCACAATGGCAGCACGAGCAAGAGCTTTCGGTATGACTCCATTCATTGAAGTCCGCACGGAAGACGATCTCCGCAAATTGAAGCTCGCCCTCAAAAACGGCCCGGCCATTGCCGGAGTCAACTCCCGTGACCTTAAGACTTTCCACATCGACCCCCTCATTCCGGCAGCATTCCGCGGAGAACTTCCCTGCAATGCGGTATTCGAATCGGGAGCACAAACACCTAAAGACGCGGCTTTTGCCCGAAAGCTGGGTTTTGAAGGAATCCTCATCGGTGAAGCCGCCGCCAAGAATCCGGACAAAGCAAAAGAACTTGTTTCTGCTTTCAAAAATGCAGAGCCAAACCGCTATGGGTTCTTTTGGAGAACTTTAGCCCAAAAGCGGGAAACGGCCCGGAAAGAATACAGACCGCTCGTCAAAATCTGCGGCATCACGCGAAGCGAAGACGGAATTCTTGCAAGCGCACTCGGTGCAGATATGCTGGGATTCATGTTCTTCTCTAAAAGCCCCCGGAAAACGACTGCAGAAAATGCATATAAAATAACAGAAGAAATCCGGCGGACTTGCTTGAACAACAGCAAAAAACGTCCACTCTTTGTCGGAGTCGTTGCAGACCTAGACTCTCCCGAAGAACAAGACGCCATCTGCCTTGCCGAAGAAGGCATACTCGACGCCATCCAATTTCATGGATGCGGGCTCCCCAAAGATATTGAAAATGCAGACTTCGGCTATTACATTGCAGAACGGATCAAGACTACAGAGCAAGTTCTTGACCTCATCAACAGCTACACACAAAGCCGACCTCGCACTCTTATCGACGCATACGTAGAAGATACTATCGGCGGAACAGGCGTCCGCATTTCAGAAGAAATCGTCAACACCGTCCGCGAAAGACTTCCGCTCTGGCTTGCCGGAGGAATCTCTGCCGAAAACATCCGCGAAATCATTTCGAAATTTTCGCCGGAACTCGTCGATGTTTCAAGTTCACTTGAATCCTCTCACGGAATTAAAGACCCGGAAAAACTCAAGGCGTTTTTTAATAATCTAAAGCAATAAATTATCTCATACAAGTATGAGAAATTGAACCATAAAAACAGAACTACCTTCGCCCGTCCATACATTCTATATCCCAAGTCGCCTAACGATGAAGGAATGGGAGCTTCCAATCGCTTGTTGACGAAAATTTTTTCAAGAAACGCGACGCAAAGACTGCGACGGGATTCCTCGAAACACTCGATAACATCCCACTTGTCAATGATTTTTCTTCAATGTATTTCTTTGTATGACTTGAATTCTTCGTTTTTTCTGTGGAGATGACGGACATGAATATTTTCTGTTATCGTTCTGTATCGCCATAATACATAACGATGATTTTTAGAATGGAATAGTCTAGAAGCCGTTGATTTTCTCGGACTTGAAACCAATGAAAAAGGCATCCTTCTGGATGCCTTTTTAACAATCTCTTAAAAAATTACTTCTTGTAAAGCGGATGTTTCTTGCAGAGTTCGATGATTTCTTGACGTATAGCCTTAAGGCGAACATCGTCATTCCGCGCTTGGATGGTGCGGTCAATGACATCTGCAACATAAACAGAATCCGCCTCATTGAAACCGCGAGTCGTAATGGCTGGAGTTCCAATGCGGAGACCAGATGGATCAAAAGGCTTGCGGGTATCGAACGGAATCGTACTTGCACTTGTGGAAATACCCACCTTGTCAAGAGCGCGTTCCGCTTCCTTGCCAGAAAGCCCCTTGGAAGTAAGGTCGACGACCATCAAATGGTTATCCGTGCCGTCGGAAATGATCTTGTAACCGCGTTTCATCAGTTCAGCAGCCATTGCCTGAGCATTTTTGATAACGTTCTGTGCATAAACATGGAATTCTGGTTTTAACGCTTCGCCGAAGGCGACAGCCTTAGCGGCATTGATGTGGTCATGCGGCCCGCCCTGCATACCCGGAAAGAGCCCTTTATCTATCTGCTTCGCAAACTTTTCCTTGCACATAATGATTGCACCACGGGGACCGCGGAGCGTCTTGTGCGTAGTTGTCGTAACAATATCAAAATACGGAACCGGGCTATCGATGACCTTTCCTGCAATAAGGCCCGCAATGTGGGAGATGTCCGCCATCGTAATGGCTCCGACTTCATCGGCGATCTCCTTGAAACGCTTCCAATCAAGGTTGCGGCTATATGCAGAAAAACCGGCGAGAATCATCTTGGGCTTTTCGCGGAGGGCGACTTCGCGAACTTTATCCATATCAATGCGACCAGTTTCTTTCTCTACTTCATATTGTACAAAATTATAAAGCATGCCGGAGAAATTCACGGGATGCCCATGAGAAAGGTGTCCACCATGATCAAGCTTGAGGCCGAGGACCTTATCGCCCAGTTTGAGAACGGCTAGATATACAGCTGCATTTGCCGGAGAACCGGACAAAGCCTGCACATTCACGTGTTCACAGCCGAAAAGTTGTTTGCAACGATCTATCGCGAGTTGCTCGATCTTATCAATTACCTCGTTACCACCATAATACCGCTTACCAACGGTGCCTTCGCTGTACTTGTTAGTGAGCACAGAACCCATGGCTTCCATTACGGCCTTGGACGTGTAGTTTTCGGAAGCAATAAGTTCGATGCCATATTCCTGGCGCTCGGCTTCCTCGTCAATAAGAGAAGCTATTTGCGGATCTTCTTGTTTTAAAGTCATCATGTTGCGAACTCCTTAGAAGGGTATCCCAAAGATAGAAAAAACTCTTATTGTGAAAAGCAACAATGCAAACTTCGGCATTAATTCCAACAAACAAGAGAACTCTATCAATCAATTCCCAAGGCGCTTGCAAGAGCCGAGCCATACTTGACTATCACACCTGCAAATACGACACTCACCATCGACATCAGCTTGATCAGGATGTTAAGTGAAGGGCCGGCTGTATCCTTGAAGGGGTCGCCTACAGTATCACCTACAACACTCGCCTTGTGCGCTTCAGAGCCCTTACCTCCGTAATTTCCAGATTCGATATATTTTTTCGCATTGTCCCAGGCCCCGCCAGCATTATTGAGCATACAAGCAAGAGAGAAGCCTGTAACAAGAGCCCCCGCAAGGAGCCCGAAAACGCCCGCAACGCCCATCAAAAGTCCAACCGCAACAGGAACCGCTACGGCAAGAAGCGACGGAAGGATCATTTCCTTTTGCGCACCCGCTGTAGAAATTTTCACACAGCGCGCATAGTCAGGCTTTCCCGTTCCCTCCATAATACCAGGAATTTCGCGGAACTGTCGGCGCACTTCCTTGACCATACGGCCCGCAGCGCGTCCCACCGCTTTAATCGTCAACGCACAGAATACGAACGCGATCATGGCACCTAAGAAAAGCCCACCCAAAAGCATCGGATTCATTAGTGAAAGCCCATACGCAGACATCATATCAGGCAAACCGGCATGATTCAGCACGAGTCCCACAAGAGTTCCTTCTGGAGTAATTGCCCGCGCACCATCGTCAATGATTTTCACACCCGGAATGGCCCCGACTGCGGAAGAAAGCGCAGCTGAAGTGTTTACGAACGCAACCTTCCCAACGTGATATGCCCCTCCCGACGCCGCAGCAAGATGCCCGAGCCAAAGTTTGATTTCTTCAATGTAAGACGCAAGAAGGGCGAGCGCCGTGAGAGCAGCGCTCCCAATAGCAAAGCCCTTACCCGTCGCCGCCGTCGTATTACCGAGCGAATCCAAGTCATCTGTGCGTTTGCGGACATCAGGACCAAGTCCTGACATTTCCGCATTACCACCGGCATTATCCGCAATGGGCCCAAAGGCATCTGTCGCAAGCGTAATGCCAAGCGTAGAAAGCATCCCCACTGCAGCAAAGCCCACACCGTAAAGTCCCATCGCCACATTGTGGAAGCCACCTGCAAAACCATACGCACAAAGGATGCCTAATACGATTGTAATTACCGGAAATCCTGTGGAAAACATACCCACAGAAATACCATCAATAATTGTAGTTGCCGCCCCCAAAGTCGTTTGATGGGCTATGCCGCGGCAAGGACTGTAAGCATCAGAAGTGTAATACTCGGTAAATTGCCCGATAATGACTCCAGCAACGAGCCCCGACACAACGGATCCAAAAATACCATAAGTAATGAAGCCAAAATGAGCGAGCACAAGGAGCGCAACCAAAATAAATAGCGAAGCACCAAGCGTTCCCGTGAGAAGAGCATGCAAAAGAGACTTCATCCCTCCATTTTCTTTTGTATGCACTAAAAAGATGCCGAGAATTGAAAAAAGAATACCTAAAGCAGCCACAACCATCGGAGCCACAACCAACTTAAGGCCAATGAAAGGCAATGCAGCACCTAAAGCCGCAGTAGAAAGGATGGATCCGCAATAGGACTCATAAAGGTCAGCGCCCATGCCAGCCACGTCGCCCACATTATCGCCTACATTATCCGCAATCGTCGCCGGGTTGCGAGGGTCATCTTCTGGAATTCCGGCTTCGACTTTCCCAACTAGGTCAGCCCCCACATCCGCCGCTTTCGTATAAATTCCACCGCCTACGCGCGCAAAAAGAGCCTGCAGAGAAGCTCCCATACCGAAAGTGAGCATAGTCGTTGTTACTTCTACGATTTTCGCGTGCACCCACATTGGATTTGCAGTCATCGAAGGATCCCAGGCGCCAAGCCCCACCTTAGAAGCGATAGCAAGTCCAAATCCGAATACATTGTGATCATAGACATAATTCAGAAGGAAAAACCAACACGAAATATCAAGAAGTCCGAAACCCACAACCACAAGCCCCATCACAGCGCCACTCCGGAACGCCGTCACAAGCCCCCTGTTGAGACTCGTCCGTGCTCCATTCGCAGTGCGGACACTCGCATAAGTCGCCGTCTTCATTCCAAGGTAGCCGCAAAGTCCGGAGAAGAAGCCGCCGGTAAGAAACGCCACCGGCTCAAAAGGATTCTGGATTCCAAGAATCGCGAGCACAGTAAAGAGGATAAAGAGCGCCGCAAAAACATAGGTCACTGTGCGATATTGCCGATGAAGATAGGCATACGCGCCCTCGCGTACATACTGCGCAATTTCCTGCATCCGGGAAGTCCCCGGATCCGCGTTCATCATTGACTTGTAAAAGAAAAAAGCCATCACTAGCGCTACAACCGCTATCAATGGAACACCGTACCAATAATTTGGGATAGAAAGAGAATTTCCCGTATCTGCAAAAGCAGATATAGGGAAAAGGATTGTCAACGCAAGAAAAAGCTTTTGCATAAACGCCTCTCAGTTTTATATGTGAGGAGTCCCGAAAAAAAGTTTAAAACAGGGATTCCCCGCCATTCCACTGAAGAAATCTATGCTAAAAATTTCAAAAGCGGGAAAATTTACTTAGGCCCGCACCCTTCTTTGATTTTCCACGCAAGATTTGCATTGGCAGAATCCAGTTCGTAAGGATAAGTTACGGGAAAACCTTTTGTATCACCATCTAAATCTTCCCTGCCGAGCGAAAACCAGTTATCACTCATCTTAATGAATCCACCTGTACTATTCACAGGATTTCCGTCTCTATCGTATAAGCGGTAAATGGAAACTGGAGTTGCAATGTTAAAAATATTGTTTTCTACAAAGCATTCTGCAGAATCCGTACAAGCAATTCCATTTTTCATCAACTATAGTGGTCTGGAAAAATGAGACAGAGAATTTTGATTTCTTAGTTGGGAGAAAAACTAAATTCAACCCAAAGGAATCAGCAAAATGGACAAGACACTAAAACCGGCAAGCAGCAGGACGAG
>JALNVO010000008.1 GCA_023231365.1 Fibrobacteraceae bacterium
ATGTGATTCCCGGCATCTGGAATGTGGCCGCAAGCTGGTAGTAAGCAGGATCGTCCGGTGTAAGATATTCGGTGTGAGAGGCGCCGAGCCTTGCAAGAAATTTTTGCATCAGGAGCGGGACATCCGTTGCGGAGGCCTTTGAAAACTGGGGGCGGAATTCTTTCTCCAGAGCGGGAAGGGAATCCCGTACAAAGTTGGCGTTAAAAAATTGGGAGCGGACGAGATTGGAGACTTCCGTAAAAATGGAATCGGGACTCGGAGAGCTCCAGAGAGGCATTCCCATAATTAAAAGACTTCCGAACAGTGAAGAAAATCGTATCTTCGAGATGGACATTTTGTATTCCTTCCTTTTTCTGCTGCTGTGAATAATTTATCCTAATATTTAAAAAATAAATTTTGCGGGTAAGATCTTTTTAAGGGCTTCTTATAAAAATTTGAAAAAGGCCCATAATGCTCGCTACTTAGGCCTTTTAGATCCCCTTCTCCCGTTTTTCTCCATTTAAAACCCCGGTTCTTTTTTAGGAAGATGACATGGAATAGCGAAATGTTGTATTTTAATCTTTAGAGTTTCAAATATTAAGAGGTATAAATCATGAGAAAAAATTTTGGTGCTAAAGCTTATTTATATCCGCAACCGGTTCTAATCATTGCAACGTATGGAGAAGACGGAACTCCCGATGCGATGAATGCTGCATGGGGCGGCATTTGTGATGATACACGCGTAAACATCTGCCTCGGAAGTAACCACAAAACAGCGGCCAATTTGCAATCCCGCAAAGCGTTCACGGTGAGCGTGGGCACGCTCAAACAGCTCGTCGCTTGTGATTATGTGGGGCTTGTATCAGGCAATAAAGTTTCAGATAAATTTGCACAGGCCGGCTTCCATGCGGTAAAATCCACATTCGTAGACGCGCCTCTCATTGCAGAAATGCCATTTACGCTAGAATGCTCCGTTGTAAGTTATGATACGGAGTCCTGTCAGCTCGTGGGCGAAATCGTCAACGTTTCCGCGGATGAGAGCATCCTTACCGAAGGGAAGATTGATGTCGCTAAATTGGAACCGATCTCATTCGACCCCGTGAACCACACCTATTTGAAAGTCGGTACGGTTGTCGGCACAGCATTCAGCGATGGACTGAAATTGAAGAAATAGAAAAAATCTAAAGTTTTTTATTCTTCAAAAAAATCATTGAGAACAGAAATTACCTGTACCGAGTCTATCGGCATATTTTCTGGTATATAATCTTGGCCTGAGCGTTTCATCAATTCAACGACAACATTTAAACCAAAATCACCAAGAAGCGCTTGAAATACTCCTTCTGGATCATCCACCCAGCCATCCTCAGAACATACAATGCTAGGTGTATAACCATACATAGGATAACCGATCGATGTTCCTTTCATGACGCTCATACAAGCGGCGTTAAAACCAGCGAGATACATCAATCGTTGTAAAGATACCGTGGTATTTACTGTAGAGGTTGCGCTAGAGCTCTGAATACTTGAAGAAGACATGCTTTCTCTAGAAGAACTACTTGCACCAGATGATGAGCTGCTTTCTATAGATGGTGAGGTTGAACTATCCTTATCGCAAGCGATAAAAGAAACCATTGCACATATTAATACAAATTCAAGTAATATTTTATGCATACAAACTCCCGATTTTAAATAAAAGATAATAATATTATATTCAACTCACTTCCATCCAAGTATATTGGGCTTCGCAAAGCACTCTGATCCAAGCAGCGGATCGAAACTTGTTTTTAGCGATCTTCAAGTACTGCGGTTTGAGATCCCCTCCATTAATAAAAAATCTGGACCCTAGCTTAATAACGCAAGGAAATGGGCGATCAAATGGGTTCAAAGATGCAGAGCCGAAAGCCCGCCAATAAGGCAAAACGAGAGACCGTTATGCCGATTTTATTTCAATAGCAGATCGTATTTTGGATTGTAATTTTTAAGAAAGCGAGCTATTTATCCGTAATCTCTTCTGCACCGCTGAGAAGACTCACGCCGCCGTGATTTCCCGTAATCGAGAAAATGACCCACTTGGCAACATTCACAGCGTGATCTCCGATTCGCTCCAAATACTTGGCAACCATCACAAAATCGATCACGCTTTCTGCATTGCTCGAATTCCTTTCAATAGCGTTCACCAATTCCTTCTTAGCGGAAACAAACAAACTATCCACCTCATCATCGCTGTCGCAAACACGGTGCGCTAGCGTCAAATCCCGGCGGACAAAAGCATCCACGCTCTGAGAGACCATCTTTATCGTCGCCGCGGACATTGGGGGAATCGCATCCAATTGCACAATTTTTGCATCTTTGGACATTGTAAGTACAATTTCCGATATATCCGCACACTGGTCGCCGATGCGCTCCAAATCACTCACCATTTTGAGCGATGCGGAAATCAGCCGCAAGTCCCTAGCTACAGGCTGTTGGCTCAAAAGGAGCTTTAAGCATAAGCTCTCTATTTCCTTCATCTTTTGGTCTATTTCCTTGTCGAAATCCACATTCTTTTGAGCAAGGACAATGTCCATGTTCAAAAGAGCTTCTGTCGCATCGCCAATGGATTCTTCGACGAGCGCCCCCATTTCTATGATGCTGTTATTGAGAGTCTCTAACTGTGATTCAAATTTTATACGCATTATCCAAATCTCCCTGTAATATAGTCTTCTGTCCGCTTATCTTTCGGCACAGAAAACAGCGTTTCGGTTTTGTTCACTTCTATCACTTCTCCTAACAAAAAGAATGCCGTTCTGTCGGAAACGCGCGTTGCCTGCTGCATATTATGCGTCACCATTACAATCGTATAGTCCTTTTTAAGTTCCATCACCAAGTCTTCGATTTTAGAAGTAGAAATCGGATCCAGCGCACTTGTAGGCTCATCCATCAACAGCACTTCCGGCGACACGGCTAAGGCCCTTGCAATACACAGGCGCTGCTGTTGCCCACCCGAAAGCCCGAGAGCACTTTTTTTTAAGCGGTCCTTGACTTCGTCCCATACGCCAGAGCACTTCAGCGATTTCTCGACGATTTCATCCAATGCATATCGAGAGCGGGTTCCATGCGTGCGCGGGCCAAACGCAATGTTGTCGTAAATGCTCATCGGGAACGGATTCGGCTTCTGGAATACCATTCCTACTCGCTTGCGGAGAACATTCACATCCATATTGCCATAGATGTTTTCGTCATCCAAACGGATCTCGCCCGTAATGCGGCAGCCTTCCACTAAGTCGTTCATCCTGTTGAGCGATTTCAAAAGAGTGCTCTTGCCGCAGCCCGAAGGCCCGATAAATGCCATTATTTCTTTTGTATGCACATTCAAGTTCACATTTTTTATCGCGTGAAACTTTCCGTAATACAAATCCATATTTTTGATTGTAATTTTATCTGTGTTCATAATTTTTCAATCCTGCTAGCAATAACGTTTGAAATCCAATTGATGATGAGTACGAGCACCATCAAAATGACCGCCGTTGCATAAGCCTCTCCAAAATGCAGCCCTTCATGCGAAAGTTCAAACATATGCACAGCAAGTGTGCGGCCAGATGAAAAGATTCCTTTTGGGAAGTCAGCGACTGTTCCTGCTGTATAAATTAATGCCGCCGTTTCTCCAACTACACGACCAATCGCAAGAATAATACCCGCCAAAATTCCAGGTATCGCCGCCGGGAGCACTACAGAGCGCACCGTGCGGAGCTTGCCCGCGCCAAGGCCATATGAACCTTCGCGGTAGCTATCCGGTACTGATTTGAGCGCTTCTTCGGTGGTGCGCATAATCAGCGGAAGGATCATGATCGAAATAGTCAAAATTCCCGAAACGATGGAATAACCAAAATGGAGCGTCGTAACAAAGAAGAGCATTCCAAAAAGCCCGAAAACAATCGACGGAATTCCAGAAAGAGTTTCAGCCGTAAGCCGCACCAGTGAAACGATTTTATTTCCGCGATGCGCATATTCCACTAGGTAAACTGCGGCAAAAATTCCGAGCGGCCCCGCTATAACAATGGCTCCGAACACGATCACGATCGTCGTAAAAATAGATGGTAAAAACGAAACATTTTCAGAGGTATAGTGAAAGGAAAAAAGAGAAGGCTTTACGTATGGAATTCCCTGTACCAGCACATAGCCTACAAGGAAGAGCATCGTCACAAGCGTCACTAGCATCGCAAACGTTACCGCAATCCGTAAAAAAAGCGAAAGCGGAGAGCGTTTATATGTTTCAAGAACCTGAATCATATTCTACTCCGATTTTTAAGGATCGAGAAAAGAAGATTGACGACTAAAATAAATGCGAAGAGCACAACGCCCGTCGCAATCAGCGCTTCGCGGTGAAGGTCCGTCGCATAGCCCATTTCCAGCACAATGTTCGCCGTCAATGTGCGCACGCCTGCCAAAATTCCCGTCGGCACGCGCGCCTGGTTTCCCGCTACGAGAATCACTGCCATCGTTTCGCCGATCGCCCGGCCAAAACCAAGAATGACGCCCGCCGTAATTCCAGATGCCGCCGCCGGAAGCACTGCAAAGAAAACGCTCCGCTCGTGAGTAGCACCCAAGGCAAGTGCCCCTTCATAATAGCTATCTGGCACCGCTCTTATAGAAGCCTCTGCTACTGAAATGATCGTCGGCAGAATCATGATTCCTAAAAGGACGGAAGCCGATAGAATACTCGCCCCGCTACCGCCGAACGTTTCGCGGACAAAGGGCACAATCACGACCAAGCCGAAAAATCCATAAACCACCGAAGGAATACCCGCCAGAAGATCCACCGCGGGCTTTAATTTTTTGTGAATTTTTTCCGAACAGAATTTTGCGAGATACACCGCAGAAAGTAATCCGACAAATACACCTATGACAAGAGCACCAATAGTCACATATAAACTTCCTAAAACCATGGGGAAAATGCCATACAAAGCGGGCTCATCCGTCGGAGCCCATTCCCGTCCGAATAAGAAATTCGCAACGCCAATTTTTAGTATTGCGGGAATTCCATTCGCAAACAGGAAAATGCAAATCAGGGCAACGAACAAAATGGACGCCGTCGCGGAGAGCAAGAACACTCCTGACATTGTTTTTTCTTTCAAATTATTCCATTTCTTGAGTTTCATTTTTATTCCTCTTCTAACGCCAATAAGTTAGCTGCGCATTGTAAAAAGCCAGAGCCGCTTCATGTAAAGTCTTTGTAAAGAGTTGCGTTCAAAAAAGAGGCGAATTTCATAGGCCTATTTCATTTTTATCCGGTTCTATATCGCAATTCCAATCCGTTGCCATCTGCCGAATTATAGGCTCCGAGCTTTTGCTGGGAGAGAACGCATTATAAAAAGACGCGATACTTTCGAACCGCGTCTTTTCCTCCCCTCCGTAACGAATAATTCACTTAATCGTCGTTGATATCCGGGCAGCAAGCGCGACATCTGAAATTTCTTTTTCGCTATAAGCAGAAACTTGCGCCTTGGTGCGGGAGCCGATCTTTTTTACAATCCCTACAGTCCATGCCGCATTATCCGCATCTGCATTCAATTCATCACGGTCTTTCACATATTCCACTTCTACAAAGGCTTTGTCAAAAATTCCAGCAGTCGGGATTTCCAAACCCACATAGAACGGGAAATAATTTGTATCTTGCTTGTATTCCGGCTTTACTGCCGTTCCTTCCGAAATGCTTGAATCATTTACCGCATCATCCTTTCCCGTGATGATTGCCGCAACTTCGCCATACACGCTGAACTTAGGCATCACTTCAAAATTTGCGCGCAAATCCATGCGATGCGTCATAACCGCCGTGTATTGAATAGGGTCGATCGCATTTACGCGGTATCCCAAATTCACTTCAAAAGGATCGGCAATTTTTAGTTTATCTTCAACTTTCACATAGCCCGTATTGAACTTGGCATCGCTCGTCGCAAGCATTGCCGTGAGTGTCGAAGGCCCTGCTTGCCAGCCAAGCTCAAAAGCATCATGTGAATAATCTCTAGCCAAAAATCCGCGCTTGGAAACAAGTTGGTCAACATAGCTTCCGAAGTTTCCTCCGCGGCTATAATCCGTTTTCCAATGGCCGAGCTTCAAATTGAGCTTACTTGAACTAAGGGCCCATTTATAATTCCCGTAATAGGTATCCGCTTGGAAACGGTCCTGTCCAGAAACATTTCCGAATTTGGTCGCATACATGCGGATATTCACTTCACCATCAAAATCATCGGATGTATATTTACCTCCGAAATTGGAGCGAAAGAAGAAACTGCTCAAGTTTTCATCTGTATCATTATCGTAGAGGGCCTTAGTAGCCTGAGTTTGAACGTTTCCTGTAAGGCCAAATTCGCCTTCCGCATTAGCAAGGCCTGCAATCGCAAGCAGCGCAAGAACGGTTTGAGCATATTTCATATTCATCATTTTTCTTTCTCCTTTGGGTGTAAACCCATTTTGTTTAGCACACTGAATTTAAGAGGCGATTGTAAAGATTAAAGAGATTGCAAAGTAAATTTTTGAAGAAAAAAAGTTCTAAAGTAGAACGTTTTACTTTGAATTTACTTAACTCACTTCTCCCTTTTTACACTCGGCATTTAACTTATGCGTGTCTTCCAAAAAGAAGAGAGAATTAAAAAACAAACAAGGGTTAACAATAAGGAGAACAAGATGAATAAGAATAAACTAACAATTGCCATCGCAGCACTCGCTGCGCTTGGAATTATCGCCTCGTGCAGCGGCAAAGAAGAAACCGCTAAAAAAGAAGGATTCGATGCAACGCGCGAAATTTCTGTAATTACCCGCGAAGCGGGTTCTGGAACCAGAGATGCTTTTGTAGAACTCGCCGGAGTCCTCATCAAGCAGGACGGCAAGAAAAAAGACATCACCACCAAAGAAGCTCTCACAATAGACGGAACGCAAGGTGTCATGTCAACCGTATCAGGCAACGATTACGCCATCGGCTACATTTCGCTGGGTTCGCTCAATTCGACAGTGAAAGCACTCAAAATCGACGGAGTCGCACCGGATAAAATGAGCGTCAAAACAGGCAGCTATCCCATTTCGCGCCCATTCAACATCGCAATCAAGGGCGAAGCAAGCCCTCTTGCACAGGACTTTATAGACTTTATCCTCAGCAACTTGGGGCAACAAGTAGTCGATGATAACGGCTATGTGAGCGTTTCAGAAGGCAAGACTTACGAAAGCAAAAAACTCACTGGCAAGCTTGTCATTGCAGGATCTTCGAGCGTATCGCCCGCAATGGAAAAGCTCAAGGAAGCCTATATCAAGCTCAACCCGAGCGTAGAAATTGAAATTCAGACAAACGATTCTTCTTCCGGAATGCTCGCCGCCAAGGAAGGTACTTGCGACATCGGCATGGCAAGCCGCGAGCTTAAACCGAGCGAAGCCGAAACCCTCAAAAGCATGGCTATCGCCCGAGACGGCATCGCTGTCATCGTCAACACAAAGAACCCGAGAAGCGAACTCCGCTTGAGCGAACTCCGCGAAATCTACACGGGAAGCATCCGCTCCTGGGATCAAGTGAAATAGCAGATTCACATTTTCTAAATCGGTTCTCCCAAAAAGGGAGAACTTTTTTTATCCGAGCGACACATCGAGCGACATCATCAGAACAAATCCGACAGCAAAACCGATCGTCCCATTATTGGAATGCTCCCCATTCGATGCTTCAGGAATCAATTCTTCGACGACTACATACAACATCGCTCCAGCAGCAAAAGACAGGAGATAGGGGAGCAAAGGCACGACAAAATTTGTGAGGAGTATCGTAAACACGGCGGCAATCGGTTCCACGACGCCTGAAAGCACCCCATAGACAAATGATTTCAACTTCCCATTTCCACTACCAGCAAGCGGCATTGATATAATTGCCCCTTCTGGAAAATTCTGCACAGCAATTCCTATCGCTAACGCTATAGCGCCCGCAAATTCAATTCCGGAATTCCCTGCAAGTACCGCCGCAAATACAACACCCACCGCCATTCCCTCGGGAATATTGTGTAGAGTTACCGCCAAACAAAGCATCGTCGTCTTTTTTAGATTGAATCGAAGCCCTTCAGGCACTGTTGAATTCATGTGCAAATGCGGAATAAGTTCATCCAGGGCGAACAAAAATCCCATTCCCATCAACATACCGATTGCCGCCGGCATAAACGCGAAACGCCCCATTGTGCTTGATTTTTCCATCGCAGGAATTAACAGCGACCACACCGAAGCTGCCACCATTACCCCCGAAGCAAAGCCAAGCATCAGTTTTTGCACAGGCATCTTTAACTCTTTTTTCAAAAAAAAGACGCTCGCCGCACCTAGAGTCGTGCCTAAAAAAGGAATCAAAAGTCCGTACAGAAGAAGCATAGGAATATTCCTCGAATTACCATCTTTAAACTAAGCATATATTTAGTAAATTTATTTTATCCTTTAACTGAAGGAACCTTCTTCCCTATGAAAACAAAAGAAGAACTCCTTGATATTCTAGACTTCGTTGCAAATTATGCAACCTATATGCAAGGTTCCGGCGTACATACTTCGCGCACGCTCCGCTGTACACAACGCATAGGCGTTTCGCAAGACGTAGAAATTCTCTTTTCCACTTTTCAAAAGACAATGATTCTCAGCGTGTACGAGAGAGAAAGCCGGGAAACCGTTTCACGAGTTCTCCCTATTCCCGCGCTCCCCATCAGCTTCACGCGCAACACGGACTTAGGGGCCCTCAGTTGGGACAGCATCGACGAAAACTTGACGCTTGAAGAGATCAAGACGCGCTTCAATGCACTTATCCAAAAACCGAGAGGGAACCCGTATTTTCTCCTTATCGCAGTAGGACTCGCCAATGCCTCTTTTTGCAGGCTCTTCGGCGGCAACCTCTCTGCAATGGCAATCGTATTCGTCTCCACGCTTCTCGGGTTTTCCATCAAGCAGAAACTCCAAGCCAAGGGAATCAACCACTATCTGATTTTTATCCTTTCTGCTTTTGCGGCTTCACTCTGCGCGTCCATTTCTCTTCTTCTCGATTGTACTTCTGAAATAGCTCTTGCCACCAGCGTCCTTTTCCTAGTCCCGGGAGTTCCTCTTATAAACGGAGTTATTGACATCGTTGAAGGCCATGTACTCATCGGCTTCAGCCGGCTCATCAATGCATTTTTGCTCGTTGTATGCTTAGCTATCGGGCTTTCTGCAACACTCATGCTCGTAAAGGACGGTATTGTATGATTGCCCTTGATATCCTTTTAGACGGGACGTTCGCAGCAATCGCGGCAATCGGCTTCGGAGCCATCTCCGATCCACCCAAGCGCGCATATCCGCGGATTGCAATACTTGCAGCCATCGGTCACGCCCTCCGCTATTCCCTCATGCACTATGCAGACATGGACATTGCAACCGCTTCCCTTATTTCTTCTTTTGCAATTGGGATGGGAAGCCTCGGACTTGGGCGCCGCGCACGCTGTCCGCTCCCCGTATTATATATTCCAGCACTTCTCCCAATGATTCCAGGAATTTATGCGTACCGCACCATTTTCTACTTGGTGATGTTCTTGCAAGCACTGAACGAGCCCTCCACAGGCGTCAATTATATGCAGCAATTCCTTTCGAACGGAATCGTCACCATCGGCGTCGTATCCATGCTAGCCGTTGGAGCGACAAGTCCGTTCTTCATCTTTAAGCACCGCGCATTTAGCCTCACACGCAAGCAGGCCCCAAAACAGAAAAATGAATAATCAAGGTTTACATATATTGTTTTAGCGTCTCGAAAATTTTAAAAGGATCTAGCGGCTTTG
Source organism: Fibrobacteraceae bacterium (assembly GCA_023231365.1). GTDB lineage: Bacteria > Fibrobacterota > Fibrobacteria > Fibrobacterales > Fibrobacteraceae > Hallerella. Next base: position 9,771 of record JALNVO010000008.1, read on the forward strand.
TAATAAAATCGTTCATTCCGGCATTTTTCGCTTGAGTTACCGCATCCTCAAACGCGTCCGCAGTCATCGCCATAATAGGAATTGTTTTCGCATCGGGCCGTTTCAACAAACGGATCATTTCTGAAGTCGCATATCCATCGAGAATCGGCATCTGGATATCCAACAAGACAGCCCCATATTCGCCGGACTTCGATGCTTTAAAAAGTTCCAAAGCCTTTTGACCATTCTCAGCGTGATCGACTTTCAAGCCAAAGTTTTCCAAGATGCGACGGGCAATTTCCTCATTCATCGGATTGTCTTCTGCAAGAAGCACCTTCCCGGACAATTCCCGAACATTTTGCCTCCCGATAGGAATATCTTTACCATAGCTTTCATAGCCCGGCATTTTAGAAGCGTCCCGCATCGGAATGTCGCAGCGAATTACAGTCCCTTTACCAAGCCCGCTTTTGACAGAAATCGTTCCTCCCATAAAATCGACGATATGCTTCACAATCGAAAGTCCAAGCCCCGTTCCACCAGCAAGCTTCATGCGCTCCACATTGTGTAAATCCTGAACAAAAGGTTGGAACATATTTTTTTGGAACTCAGGGCTCATTCCAATTCCCGTATCCCGCACTTCAAAGCTAAAATGCATTATCCCATCAGCGCCCACAGAATTATCCGAAACGAACGAAACAAATCCACCACGGGGTGTATATTTCACCGCGTTGGAAAGCAAATTCAATGAAATCTGATTGATTCTCGTTTTATCTGTAAAAATGACATACGGGATTTCTTTTTTATGTTCGATAGAAAAAGTAATTCCATTCTGGGCACAAAGAGGCTCAAACATATTCCGTATATTGGAAACATAATCATGATATATATAAAATTCCGGTTTGAGTTCCATCCGACCGCTGTCAATTTTTGAAATATCCAGCACATCATTGATAAGGCTCAACAAGAAGGTATTAGAAGATTTGATTTTTTTCAAATCGTTTATTAACTTTTCGCGATTGTCTATATCTTCAAAAGCAAAATCAATCATACTGATGCCAATGCTGATAGGCGTCCGGATATCATGGCTGATTCGAGAGACAAATTCTGTTTTTGACTTATTTGCAGCCTCTGCGATATGCAACGCATCCTGTAATTCCCGCAACCGTTTTTGTTCCTGCTCATACGAAGAAGTCAAATCCGTCTGCGACACAAAAATTTTTTCATTCTCTGAATTCAGCCAAGTAAAAAGAAGCTGTTTCTTGAGCGTTCCGCCCTTACCATCATAAAAATTATATGTGAACATATAACGGCCATGAACACTTAGCTTTTTCTTCAGCAACTCCAAAGACAAGGCCTTCATAAAAGCAGGCCTTTCTGGTTCGTCTATATATGAATTGCTCACAAATCGAAGCATTTCCTCATACGATCGCTTTTGATTGACCTGCATCTTATCGCAGTCCCAAGAATAATTGAGGAATTCAAAAATATGTTGCTGGATGTCGATGATGCCGATAAAATCCGCGCTATCCCTAGTCAAGCGTTCGATAATATCTTCATTTTGCTTTCGTTCCGTTACATCCGTCGCAAGAGTCGTTGCTTCAATATCTCCCGTCAACGGATTCCGGATCATATTGGCTACAGTTCTAACTCGATGAACATCTCCAGAAGAAAAGCAAATCGGATATTCAAAAAAACATTGCGAAATGCCCTTTTGGAACGTTTCCATCAATTTAATGCGATTGAAATTTTCTGCAAACTCCTGTTTTTTCTCATTATCCAAAATCATTAAAGAAACTGCTTTCATGTGTTCATCAACAGAATTCAGCTTCAGGAATTTTATAATCCACGGATTGGAACTTTTCCCATTCACACAAATATTCTTCGTCAAGTTCAATTGAAAAGCGCATACGGAATCAGGATCCGATTCCGAAAATTGCTGGAACATCAAATTATATTTTCGCTCTTCCAACTTTTGTGCTGTAATATTTTGACCAATGCCAAAAGCTTTGACAGGCTTTCCATCTTCATCAAAAATTGTTGTATAATTTACCAACTCACAGAGAGCTTCTTGCTCTGTTGTTATTTTATACCAAACTTCACAAGAAGATTTTTTCGCACCCTGTTCAATAGCATAATGCGCCTGTAAAAATTTTTCAAAAGAATCGCCTATGAAATGAGGCTTCATAAAAGCTAAGACATCATCAATATCTTTGGGAACATTGAACTTGCGGCAGACTTCCTTTGTAAAAGGATTATCCGCAAGCGTTACACCATGAGTATCTATATCATATTCCCAAATCAACAATCGCACATTCTCTGCAGCAGAATCATACATTAAACGGATTTTTTTGCCTTCTTCTTCTACCGATTTTTGCTTATCCATATCAGCAAAGGTTGCATAATAATATTGCTTTTCATCCTTTACGAACGCTTTCCTAAACTGAACGTTCACCCAACACAAGCTGCCATCAGAGCCCGTAACCCGATATGTCGCTTCGCCACAAGCATGTTGCTGTACTCTAATGCGGTTGTACTCCTGAATCAGCAAGTGTAGATCCGGCTTATAGACCACGTTTCTCACTCTGGCCCCAAGCAAATTTTCTTTCGTATTATGATGAACGCTGAAACAGCCGTCATTTGCATAATCTAGATAAAACGTTCCATTTTCTTCATGGAGAATTCCTACACCACCAGGAATGTTATCTATAATTCTTTCGAGCTCTTCTTTTCGCCGTTTGATTTCCTCTTGAATCTTCATCCGATCCGTAACATCAATTGCATATATTGCTATCGCCGGAATACCGTGCCAATTCATATCGCAGCAATCAATATCGAACCAGCGGTTGATTCCAGGAACAAACGATGCTGGAGAATGGGCCTTTCCATTTTTCATCAGAGGAAGAGAACACCACAGGCACATTGCATCTAAGTTATTGATATACTTATGGCAAGGAACTCCGGCATAATTGCCATGTCCCCAAAATTTCAGCGCGACCTCATTGGCAAACAAAAGTTCGTGTGATTTCTGATCCACCACATAAATAATGGCGCTTGAATTATCCAGCAAAATTTTCTGTTCTTCTGATTCAAGCGAAGTTTCCAAAAAAGCAGATGCCAAAACAGGAGCACCGTCCATCATTCCCAAAAAGCGGTTTTTTGCATGGAGCCAAACAAAACCTTTTGTTTTATGCTTAACACGATAGGTAATGTCACCATCTTCTTTAGTCTGAATAATGGAGCTTATCATTAAAGAAATTTGACTCCGATCTTTTTCAAACACTATCTGAAGTATATCATCCTTCAAAACTTCATCGAATTCTTCTCTCGCCATTCCAACAATTGCAGGGACTCCCGATGACAAAAAAAGGACCGTCACCTTACCTTTCAAAATCTTGTAAACGGCAAGCTCACCGGGATATAATTTTGCCCATTTAGAAATAAATTCGTCCGTGATTTCCATACTCCGCCCTCTCTAACTAAACCGGCGCATCATCTTTCGAGCGGACCAGTCGCGCCATTTCAAAAATCATCTTCTCAGGATCCAGCGGCTTTGAAATATGACCGTTCATTCCCGACTGCAATGCATTTTCCACATCGCTTGCATAAGCATCTGCCGTCATTGCCAGAATAGGGATCCTTTTCGCCTGTGGATGCCCGGATTTTCGGATTTTCTTCGCTGCGGTATAACCATCCATATTCGGCATACGGACATCCATCAAAATAATATCAAAATCAAATAGCCCCGAATCACTGAATTTTTGAAGACCTTCAGCCCCATCCGAAGCACAAACAACTATGGCCCCATACATTTCAAGAAGCTTTCTAGCAATTTCCATATTCATCGGATTGTCTTCGCAAAGAAGCACATGAAATCCCGAAACGCTTCCTGAAAATTTTGGGGTTTCTTCCTTCTCTGCCGGTTTATCATCCAAGCGTTCGAAATCCAAATTCACAATAAATTCAGAACCTTTGCCGAGTTCACTTTTTACTTCAATTTTTCCATTGAGAGCTTCTACCAATTTTTTTACAATCGAAAGTCCAAGTCCAGAACCACCAATATGCGCAGTCTCTTTAGTGCGCTCTTGAGAGAAGGGCTCAAACAATTTTGCTTGGAAGCTTTTGCTCATCCCAATTCCGTTGTCACGGATAATAATGCGGTCATGCAGACAATTTTTTTCCAACTTCACGCATTCAATAATCAAATCGACCCGACCATTTTCAGGGGTATATTTGGCAGCATTAAAGAGAAGGTTAATAAAAATCTTTTTCAATACAGTCAGATCCGCATTAATTGTGGACATCAAAGCTCGGCTTTTATCTATTGTAAAATGGATCTTCTTTTCATCCATCAATGGCTGCACCGAGGTAATTACTTCTTTGATTACTTCTTCACATGCAATCGGTTGTAGTTTTATTTCAGCAAAACCGCTCTCGATCTTCTGTAAATCCAAAGAATCATTTACCAAAGAAAGAAGCGTCGATCCCGCTATTTCAATTTTGTGAAGATATTCTTTAATTTCATTCACATTTTGTGAATCCAAAGCCAAACGGTCATATCCCAGAATAGCATTCAGCGGAGTTCGCATATCATGGCTCACATAGCCAAAAAAGTCCGTTTTCATCTTTGTCGCTTTCTTCTCGCTGCGAAGGGCCTTGCGGAGTTGCTTCATATACATCTCTTCATGTTCAAAAGCATCTGTCACATCGCTTTGCAAAAATAAAATTTCGCTCTGGTCCTTTTCAAAATAGCGGAAACGCACTTGTTTTCTCTGAAATTTTCCAGCAGCATCTAAACAAGAATAAGATGCGCTATATACAGGCATAATTTTAAGTTTTCCTATTATATTCTGCAAATGAAAGTTTTCAAAAAATTTAGCTTTTTCTTGTGCCGACAAAAAGCATTCACCCACCTTTTGAAGACTTTCCGAATAATTTATATTCATCAATTTTTTTAGTACCGCATTATCTAATGGATAGTAATAAAAAATTTTCTCCGTCGCTACGTTAATAAGCCCGATAAAATCATATTCTTCGCTTGTTATAGAAGCAATGATTTCTTCTTTCCGCGCGCGATCGGAATCTACAGAATAAGCGATCGTTTCAATATCCTTTGTAAAAGGATTTTGCAAAATATGGAAATCCGTCGTCACCCAATGAGATTCTCCATTTTCCACAAAGCGGTGGTATGTGGTAGAAATTTTGTCAATTCCCTGCTGATATTTTTGCAGCAAAGCCTCTCGATTATAAGCTTTCAAAAAATTTTCTGCTTCCGCCGGATCCGTAATTTCAGAAGAAATCTTCCCTAAAAATTCATCGGCATTCTTTGCTTCCAAAAACTGACGGGTATAAGCCAAAGATCCATGGCACTCCGAACAGAGATTTTGAGACAAATTCAAGCGAAACGCAAACAAAGAGTTCGGATTCCTCACTAACACTTCTTGAATGATCCGATTAAAATTTTCCTCTCTAATTTTTTGATAAGTGGCATCCGTGTATACTGCATAAATCAGCACGGAACCATCCTCTTGGGGCATCCGTATGGCACTGCAATGATACCAGATAAACCCTTCTTCGGAATTCAATAAAATCCGATACGTCAATTCATCAGAAGACCTTTCTCCGCTGAAGAGCCTTCCAAAAAAAGCAATGGCTTGCGGTAAATCTTCCGCATAAACAAAGCGGCGGATTTCCTCCCGTGACATATCATTCAAAAAAACTGGCATTTTAAATCGAGTATGATCATTCAAATAGCCATTTGTGGCTACAATCTGGAAAAAATCTTTATCGTACTTATAAACAACTATCCGAACAGGGATCCGATCTATCAATTGCTTCAATTCCTGATTCTGGATAGCCAGATTCTTACTCGCATTGGCGGATTCCGTAATATCGATTATAACCACATAAAACCAGCGTTTTCCCTGCTTATCTATGACAATATGTCCCTCATCATGTACAGAAATAAGCGTTCCATCTTTCTTCTCAATCCGATAAAAGCAGGTATCAAAAGGAGTAATCGCAATCTGCTCCCGAATTGATTTTATTGTATTCTCACGATCCTCAGCATAAACCATCTGTGAAAAACGACCGTCAAATTTCTTATCAAATTCTTCTTTCGTATAACCGAGCATTGCAAGCATATTTTCACTGACAAACAGAAACGAGTCATCTTCTTCTGCAGAATAGACAAAAACACCTCCTGGAATATGTTTCGCAACAGAATCAAAAGGACTATGTGAAAAACCGCTATCCACAAAAACCTCCGAACTTGCAAAGCCTGTCTCCCAACAAACACAACTTAAATGTAAACAAAAAAACTGAAATTCAAAACGCCTTTACCATCATCCAGAACAATTCATGCATATAACAACCGATCAAAGCAAAAAACCGCCAATTTTAGCGATGCATCATAATCACATAGTTTTTTAATTTTTCGATCTCTTCTTTTTCCAAATACAAAGACAATGTAGGGTCTTCTAAAAGATCGATTTCATAAAAGATAAATTCCGACAACATATTCAAATTCAAAGCTTTCTGTAACTTCTGAATCACTGGGATTTTCCATCCCTTATCAAGTCCTATTGACAACCCAGAGATGCATTCCCAAACTTCAAGATCAGGCCGGGAACTTTTTTTCAATTCCGATTCCCTATACCCCGGTTCATACATCCAAGCTGCTTTGACCAAACCATAAATCATCCATACAGAATCCGCTTCAACTTTTACGTGATCCGGGATTGTTTGAGTTACTTTTACTTGCGGATTAAAAGTCCAGTCTGTAGAATCAAGTCCATTTGCTGCATATACGCTTTCAAATTTTTGTTCTAGTCTCGGATTATTGCGGTTTAAAATTTTGGCAATTGTAATTTCGTCTAAAGCCTCTTTCTTTTGCCCTTTTAACATATAAATATCCGCTAACATCCAATGAGCAAAAAAATCAATATAATTAGCATGAATCGCTTTTTTGTACCAATCTTCCGCCAAATCAAAATTTTGCTCAATGCCATAGGTTTGCGCAATATAAGCCATCATCTCAAAATAATTTGGATCAAGCAAAAGAGCCCGCTTATACATATCTCGAGCGGAAGAATACTGTTTCAAATTAAAGAAATCTTCGCCTCTATTGTAGGCAATACGGGCATCGTTTGAAATTTCAAAAGCCTTTAAAGAAAAGCGGCCGTTCTGTTTGACGCGATAAATATTTGGCGTATTAATTTTTGCACTGCGATCAGGAACAGGAATCTTTCTATTTAGGCTTTCAACATCATATATAATTTTGGAATCCTTTAATAAATCCATAATTTCTTTGAGAGAGCTCATTTGTTCTGCAAAAGCAAAGCCAAACGCATAGAGTAAGCTCAACAGTATTAGCTTTATTTTATTCATAAAATCAATTTCCGGTTAAATCCCGATACTTTTTTTCAATAAAATCATACACTAAATAAGAATAATAAGTTTTTCCTTCTTCATATTGCACCCCAGATTTCAGCTTATCTTCTTGCAATTTTTTCATCATCTTTTTACCCGAGGCAATATCATTATCGGAAAGAATCCCCAAAACACTCTGCTCTTTATTGTCATATACTTCCGTAAGCTCAATAATCATTTCTTTGCCCATCCTAGTAACACCAAATATCACACACAGGATCTTAGATCGGTAAGCATCCATTGCCTTTCCATAAAGGTTGCCCTCTTCATTTCCTTCTTTATCCAAAAACAACCAATTGATTACTTCTTTATCCAAAACATCAACTGTATCACCTTCTAAATAACCAATATTATTAATCAACTTATTGCAGATCACTCCGGTTATGCCATTCTCATTAGCCTTAAATACACGGACAAAAACATCTTCAGTTATACCAGATAGAGGTGCTAAGAATGTTTTCATTACAAGGAAGCGATCCCCTTTTAAAAGTCCCGCCATAAATTTCTGCTTTGCTTGCGGATAAGATACTTTCATCTTTTGAATGTAAGGTTCAAAATATTCAAATTTTACTTTAGCATTCGCCCGCATTGGGTTGTCTTCAACAGCAAACGAAAACGAAAAGAATATGCAGAAAAAAATTATTGCTCGACACATGCTAGAAAAAAATCAGCCTTTGCCTTTCTTAATCGTCATCGCCCGTTTTTCTGCCATTTCCTTAGCGTATGCGTCCTCACCTACGGCTTTAATACGGCAAAGACACGCATTTCTATCGGACCGGAACAATAGCGCAAAAATTTTGCTAATGAAATTGTTGCATTTAACGCACTTGCTAGCATCGCACTCGCAATCTGCGCAAGTATGGATATTCTTTTCCATATTGCATACGCGGATTTTGCACCATGTCGCTTTATTATTTTTGCGACAACCGGGACAGCTCTTTGCTAAAAATTTATGGCAAGCGCCACAATAGAGTCCGCAAAAAGCGATCAATTCTTTATCAGCCATGATTTCGTTAGACATAAAAAGACCTCACCTTCCCAATCTAATTTCTATTTGCGGGAAAGGAACCTTTTTTCATTAATGCATGATATTTTTCGCAATTTAAAAGCATCAAAAATCCAGGATTCAAGCTTCTTCCATTGGACAAAAAGAATCCCAATGCCCAAGCCGCTTTTTGTATCATAGATAAATCCATCAATCCCTCTAGAACATTTGTAAACGCAGAACTCGATTCTATTTTAATGGGGTGGTTTTGCTGGATTATGGAAAATAGCGATTGCTACGGGAAGTTGAACCCTAGAGATTAAAACAGAAATGGTGCTCTAAAAATTTTCTCCAGATTTTCTGGAGCAGCAATCATTTCATATTCAGGCGATAGAAAGAACGACCGCTATGCTCGGGCACCTTTATCGAATAAACCCCGGGATTCATTTCCAAAAAACCGCTCTGCCAAAGAACCCGGCCCAAAAAGTCCAATTGCTGGATCTGCACGGTGCTTCTTTTGTTCAATGTAAGTTCCACGCTTCCGTTGCGCACTTTGAGAGAATTCCCCGCAGGAGGCATAGCCGCATTCGAAGATAAGGCACTAGTCCATTCTGCAATGCCCGCCTTCCAAGCCGCCACGGCAGCATCCGAGGTATTAAGAGCCCAGTCACCTTCTGAATCCGTCTTGCTCTGGTTAAACCACATCAACGCAAAGATTCTCGGGAAAGTCGTCGGGATCGCGTTGAACATATCCGTAATCCAAGCCGCTTTATCACCACCGAGCTCCGAAGATGAGAATTCCGCAATAAAAAGAGGCTTATCAATATTCGCCAACGCTTTATAAGACGAAGAAAAAACCTGCATAAAACTATGCCAGCTAGACCAGCTCTGCGCTGTTCCCCAATTATAACCGTCGATCGAAATGTAGTCCACATAATTGTCGCCCGGATAAGTACCGACAAAGGATGTGCCTGACCCCGAATTAGAAGAATTGGTCGTCCATACCCACTTTACATTCGTCACGCCTTCTTCATTGAAAATGTCTACAATATGCCGATAAGCCGCAGCGACGTTGTCATTTGTATTGCCTGAGCCGCTTTTCCCAACGCTCCAATCATACCAATTGCCGTTCGCTTCGTGTAGAGGGCGCAGCCAGATCTCTTTTCCAAACGACTTGACCCCGTCCGCATAGGTCCGGATATAAGCATCGGCGGTGCCATCCACAATGTTTTGTGCAGAATAGCCGTTCGGCATCCAGGTAACGACCAGAGTAGAGCCATTGTCGAGAGCAATATTTGCATACGTTTGCGTCCAATCCCAGTCATTGGAATCCCATACTACAAACAAGCTAATCAGATCGACGTGATGATCTTGAAGTTTCTGGAAAGCCTCTACATTTTCCTTTGTCGGTTGGGGATAGGTACCATCTCCGCCAACCCAGGCGCCAACCTGCAAAGCAAATGACGCCATCGGAAACAAAAGCGCGGCAAGCAAAGTTTGGATTTTCATAAAATTCTCCTTGATTTTCTTATAAATTATTTTCATCGGGGAACGGATCCTTGGAGTTTTATGTAATTTTTTACTAAACTGTTATAGGTGTTTATGCAAGAAAAACTTCAAAAATGGCTTACATCTGCAGCCCATTCAAACGGCGAAAAATTGCCTTCCATAAGAGTTCTCGCAGCAAAAGCGGGCGTATCCCCGGCATCCATCTACAAAGCACTTTCGGCACTCGAAAAACAAAAAAGAATTTACCCCGTACAGGGCAAAGGATTCTTCTGGGGCAAAGAAGGGCCTCTCTCCGAAATTCCTCAAAGCAAAAAATTTCTTACTGAAACCCTAGAAGAAAAAATCATCGCCGATTGGAAAGCAGGAAACTACATTCCAGAAAAAGACTTGCCATCCATCAAAGAACTCTGTGAACATTATTCTTCCACAAGGGGAACGATTACACGAGTCCTTGAATCTCTTCAAAAACAAGGCACACTGGCAAGGCGCGGCAAAGGGCGGTTCTTTTTCCCAAGAATTCGCCAGGCAAAAAATCCAGAGATCATCCTCATTATGCGCGCTGATCTAAATGGCACATTTCAGTCTTTCAGCGAACAAGAACTCAGCTTCCTAAAAGAAGTCTATAAAGAATCCGAACAAAGAAATTTGTTTCTCACGACGCTTGGATATTACGAGCCGTCCGGCATCTTTTTTGATAAAACAGGATCCATCCGAAAGCTATCCGATTTCGGTAAATGCTTTGGAGCCGTCATTTCCACGATGCTCATCCAAAAGCCAAGATCTCTTTTAGCCCTATTCGCAGAATTTTCATTTCCCATTTCCGTCTGGTGGGAACATCCCCTGTCCGAGATTCCAAGATCTTTGAAAAACAAAAGAAGATGGGCCTTTTTCAATCTCGCTTTCGGGACATTCCCCGGCAAAGCGGTCGGAAATTTTCTCAAAGCACGCGGCATAAAAAAAGCTGCGTTTATATCCCCCTATCATTCCAGTTCTTGGTCCAAGGACCGCCTCACAGGACTTATCAGTTCCGGACTTTCGATTGTAAAGGCCACCGATGCGACACATGCAAGCCCCTGGGATTTTTTGCAGCAAGCCCTCAAAACAAATTTTGCGCAAACTGCAACGTTATCTGCACAAAAAGAACTTACGCGGATCGTACAGAAACTCTTGGAAAGACTTCCTCCGACAGACGCTTGGATCTGCGTAAATGATCTCGTCGGCGAAGCCGTCCTTTCTCTTTATCACGAAGGAAAAATAACAAGGCCGCCTTACCTCATTTCTTTTGACAATTCCATCAAAAGCTATATGCTCCGTTTGGATTCCTTTGCATTCAATGTGAACGCTTTAGCCGAACAATCCCTATACCACATCGTTTCACCGGGAGTCACCCTATACAATAAAGGCGATTTCAGGGAACTTTCCGGGAAAGTGATTATAAAATAAAGATTAGGATAATCCGGGAAAAACGGTCATTAAACAGAGTTCGGAATCTCTTTTTTAAAGCTCCAATTTCCAAGATCCGTATTCATATAGAACAGATGTTCAAAACAGAACTCGGCAAATCCGTTCTTTTTGTAGAATTCGGAATTCCCTTCTGAATTAGTCACTAACGTCAACGGACCGCCACCATGCTTCGCAATATAAGGGATGACGCAATTCTGAAGCATGGAGCTGCCGATTCCCTCGCGCTGATGATCTTTTGCCACAATAAAAGAATTCAAATACCACCTGGGCTCGGGAATTCGGCGACAAGCCTGTTCTGAAGCCTCAGACATGTTCAACCATTCTATAGTACTCTTCACGCCACCGGCCAAAAAGATTCTCAGCGCTCCAGATAAAAAACAACTGCCAAAGGAAAGTTCTTTTGTATTCGGCTTTTTCAATTGCGCCACCGATACAATCTGCTCTTGATCGATCCCGACTAAAACAACCTGTTTTTTATAACCCGCATTCAATGCCGTCCGCATAATCGCCAAAATAAAATCAAAGAGTTTCTTTTTGTCCTTGACAAATATGCTGAAATACTCATAGTCCAAATAGGCTCCGGCACAGATCTCGGCACATTTTCTTAATTCTTCTTTTTTAATCAACCTGTATTCAAGCATAATATTTGCTCCAATTTTATTTATAATATAAGTTCTTTCTCCGAGAATTCATTAAACAAAAAATGGAAAGCCAAAATTTGCGAAAAATTATTTTTAAACCACGATTGATCTCTTTTCAAAACTTGAAAGAACAAAAAGGAAAAGCCAACCTATTTGATTTTGCCAAATTTGTTTCCTATCCCAAGCATAAAACATCCATACCAATTTTTTTATTTATATTTGCAATTATGCAAATCGAAAAGAAAAAGAGCAAAGAGGGGTCCGCATGGAATTTGGCAAATAGCAAACGCCTCGCCGCAGCGCTTGGCATCACAGCCGTTTTTTCCATTGTTTCCTGTGGCGGAGTCTCCTATGCTCCTGAAGAAGAATCATCCAGTTCTGCCGACTATTCCAGCTCTTCGGCCGACAATTCATCTTCTTCAATAGAATCCCACAGCCCCTAAGATGAATTTAGTCCTCAGTTTGACAGAACAATGCAATCTGCGCTGTTCCTATTGCTACTATCGCGAAAGCCAATCAGCCCGCAGTCTTGTTATGAGCGATGATGTTTTAAGACAAAGCATCCAGTTCGCATACGAAATGTCTCTAGCGCACAAACAAAATAATTTCAATATCACATTTTTTGGCGGCGAGCCCCTTCTTTGCAAAGAAGCCATCTTAAAAGGTGTGGAATTTGCCAAACAACTAAACGCGGAAAACGTCCGCTTGCGATTTGCAGTCAACACAAACGGAACCCTTCTAGATTCCCCAACGCTAGATTACTTTCAAAAAGAAAATTTCAGAATTTTTCTATCCCTTGACGGGCCTCAAGATGTCCACGATTCTGCACGGCGTTTCCCAAACGGCAAAGGCAGCTTCAATACCATACAACCCTTTCTTTCGGGCCTTTCCAAAATGGATTCCGTTATTTTGCGTGTTATCAGCCGCAAATATTTAAATGGCCTCGCCGATTCCATCCGATTCATTCACTCCCTAGGATTCAAGAATATATCGACCGCAACCGATTTCGACTGACATTGGAGCGAAAATGAAATGGACTCTCTCGCCGCTGAATACCAAAAAATTGCCGATTATTGGGTAGAATGTAAAATTAAAGGAGACTCCTTTTACCTAGGCACAATCCAAGAAAAGATTCGTCTACGCTTAGAAAAATCGAATTATAGAAGCCGGACTTGTCCTATTTTTAAAGGAGCCATAGCTGTCCAAACGGAAATATTTTCCCTTGCACGCGGTTCATCACCTCTAAAAAAAACGCTCCAGGCATCCGGGGCTTATTCTATTTCTATTCCATATTTGCCAAGCAAACCGATAACGCTGTGCAAATCGAATTTTGCGCCTTTGATTTTATTATGTTCCAGATCAATCGAAAAGTTGACGCTGGTCCTAAAATCACATTTTCCCAAATTTGACCTTTCAAACGTAGAATTTTTAAAATCACAGTCCAAAAATAGGGAATGAGCAAAATTCACACAAACAAAATCATTATTCAAAAAACGGACATGATTAAAAGTTTTTCCCTCAAAACTCAGCCCATCGAAAGAACAAGCCTCTACAATGGAATTTTCAAATCCGACATCAAATCCGAATTCGTTTGCATCATTGAAATTCACACCAATAAGTTTGTAATCCTTGAATTCGACCCCGTGGAAACCCGTTCGGCTGAGCCCTACCTGCAATAATTCAGAGCGTTCAAAGCAACATTTTTCAAAAACGGTCTTTCCTATATTCGCTTGGCGAAAATTGCAAGACAAAAACCTGCAGTTGTAATACTCCGCTTCTTCAAATTCATGCGCCGTGAATACTCGCGAGTTCATCTCTATATTCTCAAGTGTCTTCATTCTTTTCCTTTTGCGGGGCGTTACCCGAAAATTGTTGCGGTGTCACGTTGTTCCATCCTCACCCCTTCGGGGCCGGCCTAGAGTCCGGCTCTTCGAACCCTGACGTTCCCTGGAGGGAACCGGCTTCTCGTTGTTGCGGTGTCACGTTGTTCCATCCTCACCCCTGCGGG
>JALNVO010000009.1 GCA_023231365.1 Fibrobacteraceae bacterium
GTTCTGTGCAAGCACAGCCCTGTATGACTCTCATTCCGCGTCATTCCGGGCATGACCCGGAATCTAGGGGGAATCGTACGAGGCTTTGTTACTTCCCACATTTCAGGTTTTTTATTCGACGATACCTTCAGGACCCCGGATCTATCGTCCGGGGTGACGTTGAGGGATGCGCTCTTGCGCAATGGGACACTCGTTCCGCGTCATTGTAGATGTTGCAGCCTTTTTCACAGTCATTCCGGCCATAGAGCCGGAATCTCGGTTGTATTGTAGAATGCTTAGCCCTGCCCGCTTTCTTCTATTCCGTAGTATCCTGGATTTACTTTTAGTAATTTTTCATTGATGCAAAACAAGCCTGTCTATTTTATTTCTGACGCTCACTTGGGGGTGGATCCCGCAGGCGCGATACCTCATCGTGAAGAACTTCTTGTGAACTTTTTGAAGAGCTTGAAGGGGGCCTCGAGTATCCTTTTTATTGTAGGCGACCTTTTTGAATTTTGGTATGAGTACCGCTATTATATTGTCCGCGGGCATTTTCCGCTTTTCAGGGCATTGGCGGATCTGGTGGATTCCGGTACGGAAGTGCATTACTTGGCCGGTAATCACGATTTTGCTTTAAGCGATTTTTTCCCAAAAGAATTGGGTGTGGCTGTGCACAAAACTTATGTTTGCGAAGTTCAAGGGCGGCGAATCTTTTTAATGCATGGGGACGGTATTCCAAAGAGTGATTCCGGTTATCGCTTTGCCCGCCACATTATTGACGCTCCGTGGGCGAGGTCTCTTTTCCGCAAAATCCATCCGGATTTGGGAATGAAAATAGCTCGCTCCGTAGGGCGCAATAGTCGCAAGTTGGGAGAATCCCGCCCGATTATCATTGAGGAATATTTGGCAGCGGCGAGCCGCAAGATGCGCGAAAACAATTGCGATCTATGTGTCCATGGGCATCATCATCTTTCTGGCTTGTGGAAGGTTCCCGAGGGCGAAGTTGCCTCTCCGGGGCAATGGCTATTCCGCCTTGAGTATGCGAAGTTGGAAGAGGGAAAAATTTTTATAAAGTCTCTTCAAGATTTGCCGTAGCAAGACTTTTGCTTGGATTCGGTTTATAAAAAAAATCGGACTCGAAAGAGTCCGATTTTTTATGATACATTTTTCCTTACTGATTGAGGCGTTCTTCGGAAGCTTGACGCATTTGCTTTGCCTGCTTGCTTCCCCAGAGCTTGTCAACGAAGTCAAAGGAAAGGAACCTTTCAATATAGTTTTCAACCCAGCACCAATGGTAGACTGTTCCGTTTTCGCCTTTGATCGTCCAATGATCCGGGGCGGAAAACTTGTAGGTTACCGGTTCTGCTGCACCATATTCGGAAGTTGCTTCTGGTGTTTCTGATATTGTCCAGACTTTATTTGCCGTCTTTTGATAGATGAAGACATTAAAGGCAACGTCAATAGCGCAGAAAATAATCGCCCATTTGAAGTTCTTTTTCGTCAGCAAAAAGATGACAAGTAAAAGCAACAGGAGAGCAAAAGCTCCGAAGTTGTAGTGAACGGAATAGAAAACTTTGAAAATGTCGATCATCTTAGCCGAGTTTGAAGGTCAGAACAGTTCCAGAAATGTCTGCACTCGTGCGGAAATGTTCGGTCGGGAGCTTGACGCCGAAAGAAGAAAGTGTGCCCATAAGGGAAAGGCTTGCATGGCTTTCGATGGTGCGCACATTCACGAGACCTTTCTTGCCGAAAGTGAGATTGAATGTCTTTTTCTTGGCATCATAAGTCGGAGTCATCGTGTCATTTTTCTTAGTGTTGAGGGCTGTAATGCAGCGCTTGTCGAGAATTAGCGTTCCGCGTGGGTCGATGGAGATCATCGGAAGACCTGCGGAGTTGCGGCAAGCAAATGGTTCCCAGTTGCCTGTTTTCTTGGAAGATTTCTTCTGGCTTTGGAAAATGATCTTGTTGCCTTCCTTGGTGAGGATGACATCGCCGGAAACGACTTTGAGTCCGACGGTATTCATTGCTCCCTTGAGGTAGAGAAGGCTTGTGTCGTTGGAAGGAAGAATCCGGAATGAAGTCGCTTTGAGCTTGTTTGATGGGACGATTGCAATGCGTCCACCAACTTTATCGATCATCAGATCCGCATAAGTATTGGTCTTGAGCTTGAACTGAGCGACCAGATCTTTGGTGAAGCGGAGAAATCCGCGGATGTCCATACGGGCTTTGAGTTGATTTTCCATAGATGAATCCTTGTTTGGATAGAAATTAAACTATGCAGCTAATTTAATAAAATTAAATGGGATGCGACAAGCTTTTATACAAATTATTTTATGTTAATTTTGTCTAAAATGGTATTTAAAGCCCCCAAAAGGGATTTGCCCCCCCGATTTATTACAATAAAGTTTCCGGGGATTGCTGATAACGTTTTTTGTACAAGTTCTTTTCTCTCTGGACTGTCTTGGATAATGTATGCTTCCTTTTCTTTCGGAAAGGTCGCTTTTTGCATTGATATCTTTGTACGTACAAGAAATTCGGGGAAGAATATTTTGTAATGAGAAGATATTCCTGATGCAATGCTCGGCATAGGATCAATGAGTATGGCCTGTTTGGCTAAGCCTTCTCTGTAGAAGTTGTAGGCAAGGATGCTTCCAAAGCCTCTTCCGATGAGAATAACGCTTTTGCCATTTACACAATTGAGAATTCCTTTCGAATCGCTTTCGAAATATTTCTCTTCTGGGGTTCCTTCGCTTCCGGCGGAACCTCTGTAGTTGAATCCGGCAATTCTATAATTTTTTAATTTGGATGCTTCCGAAAGGAATGTGGCTGCATCTTCTCCTACGTCAGCGAAATAGACGATTGTCTCTGTTGCGGAATCGTTCGAGATCCAACCTTGCAGTTTTTTCCCGTCGTCCGTTTCGCAACTTTTCATCTCTCGCGGTAGCGATGCTCTCGCCGTTTTATTTGCTTCGGCCCTCGGGAATGCGATGTGCCGTTCTGACAGGACCAAATAAAGGACCATACATATATAGATGATGGCAAGGATTCCGATACCGCGTGCTATTTTAGAAAGAGTATTTATAAGGAGTCGTTTTGCTTGCATGCGCGAAACATAAAAAAAGAATCCCGCCCTTGTGTAAGAACGGGATTCATGGGATGGGATTGGGTGTTCACAGAAATTAATAAAAAAAAGCAGAGTATGGTATGCTTTTGCTAATCAAAATGTTCTCAAAACGTTCTTTTTTTTGAAAAGTAAACGATTTTTATCTGAATTGTCAGAAATAAAGTGTTCCCAAGAAAAGAAGAAAATTTATCTTTGAATTGCTATGAACGTGTTTGCCTATTATAATTACAGAAAATACTTGCAGGATTATTATGAATATCGCAAGTCTGTTCAGCGCTATTTTTCTTATCGCGCCTTTGCAAAACGGGCGGGCTACACGTCTTCCGGTTTTTACTTGGATTTGGTAAAGGGCCGCAAATCCCTTACTCCGCAGATGGTTCCAAAGTTTATCGCTGCGCTTGGCCTTTCTGAAAAGGAAGGGCGTTACTTTCGCTTGATGGTGGATTTTACTCACGCGGAAAAGCCGGAATCGAAGCAGATTATTTTTGATCAGATGTCTGCGCTACTTCCCCGTACGACTAAAGCCCTTTCCCGTCAGCAGCAGGAGTATTATAAGGAATGGTATGATGTGGCCGTTCGCGAAGCTTTGTCTGTTTTAAATATTAGTGATAATTATCAGGATTTGGCGCTTTTTCTCAACCCCCGCATTTCTGTTCCGCAGGCGAAGCAGTCCATTGCGCTTCTCTTTAATTTGGGGCTCATTGAAAAAGTGGATGGCTTTTGGCGCTCTGTGAATAAATCAATTGCCAGTGGACGCGAAATACCGGCGTTGTTTGTCCATGATTTCCAAAAGAATATGATTGATCTCGGCAAAGCCGCTATTGATCATTATAGTACGGAGCGCCGAAACGTTTCTTGCACTACGATGAGTGTTTCGCCAATGGGCCTTGAACGCATTATCCATAAAATTGATATGTTCCGCAAGGAAGTTGTGGATATCGTCCGCTCCGATGACAAAGAATCGATGGTGTGCGAATTAAACATTCAATTTTTTCCTCTTTCGAAGGAGAAGGAACTTGCCCTTTCGGAGGCCAAGCCTTTTCCAGAAATAGATGAGACCTCCAAGGGAGGTTCGGATGAAGAATAAGCTTCTTTTTTTGGGGCTCCTTTGCTTGAGCTTCAATTTTTTTGCTTGCTCAGAACACGTTGCCGGTACGGCGACCGATACTGAAAATACAATCGCCGGCGTAGTGCGTCTTTCTGATAGCTCTGTTGCCGTGGGTGCTTCTGTCCGTATGTTGGCGTTCAAAACGGCATCTTCAGAAGGTTATACTTATTTGGAAACGAGTACGGATTCTTCTGGTGCCTTTTTCTTTGACAGCACTCTTGCGGATACGGTCAATTTGGAATTCCGCTACCGCCGCTCGGATTCGTCCGTGGTGGAATCCCGTGTGCTCCGTGGGCTGGCCGTTTTCAAGAAGTCTTTGAATGTGGATGTGCGCTTACAGAAGACAGCCTATGTTAGAGGATATCTCGCTTATAATACGGATTCACTTTTTCTTGTGGGCTCTCATTTTTCAGTAGATATGGATTCAACGACGTTTGGCGATGATGTCGTCGCTCCAGGCGTTTTCTTTTTCCCTGTAGATGCCGGAAATTTTAATTTGGTCGTAAAGCCTGCGGATTCTTACGTAGTGCAAAGACTTCTCGCTATGGGCTATGCGGATTCTGTGGTTATGCGCAAGGTGCCCGTCATCATTTCTGCAGGTGATACTCTTGACTTAGGATATCTTCGCTGGACGCTCTCTTCCTACGAGTCGACGATATGCCGTATTCTTTCCGGTGTGGTAGTAGATGTTCAGGGAAAGCCGGTTAAAGGTGCTTCGGTCCATATCGTCACTGATCTTTATGGTTTTGGCGTCTCTGACTCGACCGCGTTTATTACCCAGGCGGTGAGCAATTCTAACGGTATCTGGTATGCAGCTGCGCCTTCACTGGATTCCATTGAGGGCGAATTCCGCGTGGAGTTCCGCGGCAAGGATTCTGCCGGGGCGATTCTCGCTGGCGTTTCGGATTATATATCTTCTGAAAGCTTAGCTTCATTGCAAGACACCTTGTTGCTCGATTCCGTCTCTCTTCTGAAATCGTCGTCTTTTTTGGGAAAAATTTTCCTTGTCCTCGGTATGCAAAATTCGACAAGTTCTAAAGATACGCTTTGCATGGCGTATGGGATCAAGGTCGGTTTTAAGGGGACAAGTAGCTTCGCCCGCACGAGTTCTTGCAATCTGGTGACGATGCAGAACTTGGCCCCGGGTGCACAGGAACTGATATATTATTCGAGCGATGAAATGGCCGTTTCCAACCTTAAGAAGGGTGTTTTTGATCCGGAAGATTATGTGAGGAGCGTTTCTGTATATCTCCCAGAAGGCGATACCCTCAAAAATCAGGGCTTTACTTATATGCCCCCAACAGCATCCTCTTACTGAAAAATTGGCCCAAGTAAGATTTTTGGGCTTGTCACATTGACTGAAATTATGAATTCTTGTATATTTGCGCTACCTTGAGAATAGAGATCGCACAAATTGTTTCCTGCGACGGTGAATTGCAGGCGACTTTCGCAAAGGATGAATCTGATGCGAAGGTGTTTGACGAACTCCGGATTAAGGGGCCGCTTTCTGTTTCTCTTTCGGTATTTCCGGAACGCGATGGCAAGTGGATCCTTTCGGGAACTCTTTCCGGGGTACAGGTTTTAGAATGCTCTCGCACGCTCGAATTATTCGACCATCCATTTGAGACGCCGATTAGTTTTTGGGTGGAACTCACCTCTGGACTTGCGAAGCAGGAACTGGACGATTCGGACGATGAAACCTTCGGGTTCCGCGTTCCGCAGTCCCAGAACCATGTGGATGTGACCGAATGTGTCCGGCAACTGGTGATACTCCAGGAACCGCTTCATCCGGTCAAGGATGATCCAGAGAAGGACTTCGTATGGGAGTCCGGCGAAAAGTCGGAAGCTCCTAAAGAAGATCCTCGCTGGGAAAAATTGAAAGCGCTCAAGCGCAAATTGGAAAACCCGGACGGGTGATCCCGCTTGAGCCGAACGATTAGGAGTTCAAAGTGGCCGTACCAAAAAGAAAAACCTCGACAACCCGTCGCGACAAACGCCGTACCCATTGGAAATTAGCTGTTCCTGCTATGGCTACGTGTGAACATTGTGGTTCTGCTAAGCGCCCTCATCGCGTGTGCCCGGTTTGCGGTTATTACAACGGCGTTGAAGTCGTCCGCACTCAAGAAGCTTAATTTATTTTTATTTGATAGAGGTGTTTTCGTATGATTAGCATTGCCCTTGATGCTCTTGGTGGCGATTTCGCTCCTGATGTTGTAATCGATGGAGCGATTAAAGCTGTCAACGGCTCTGACGGAACGTTTAACATTGTCTTGTGCGGTCCTAAGGCCGATGTCGAGGCAAAACTCAAACAATTCGGCTATCAGGGAAATGCTATTTCAGTCGTGGATGCTCCTGATCCAGTGGCGATGGACGAGCATCCTACTGATGTGCTTCGTAAGAAGCAGCATTCGGGTCTTGTGACTTGTGTCGCCCTTCAAAAGAAAGGACTCGTCCAAGCGAGCGTTTCTGCCGGCAATTCCGGCGCTATGATGGCTTCGTGCCTAATGATTCTTGGTCGTACGAGTGAAAATTTCGCCCGTCCACCTATCGGTTGTATTGTTCCAACGGCTTCCGGCAGTAGCATTCTCGTGGATGCCGGTGCGAACGTCGATGAAAAGCCTCTCGTCCTTAAGGACTTTGCCCTTGCTGGTTCTGTTTTTGCAGAATGTCATTTGGGTATCAAAAATCCGAAGGTCGGTCTTCTCAATATGGGAGAAGAAGAAAAGAAGGGTCCTGTCGCAGTCCAAGAAGCTCATCAGCTTTTGAAAACAGCTCCGATTAATTTTATCGGCAATATCGAAGGCCGCGATGTCGTACTGGGCAAGGCGGACGTGATCGTCTGCTCCGGCTATGTGGGTAATGTGGTGCTCAAGATGCTCGAAGGCTTCTATGAGCTCCATCAGAAAATGTTTGGAAAGATTGATACTCCTGCCGGTAAAAAGTTCGATGAAATGTGGGATTACCGCACTGCCGGTGGCGCACTTCTTCTCGGTCTCAAAGGCACGGGCATCATCGCTCATGGCCGTTCCGATGCGAAGGCTATCGAACAGGCTGTGAAGGTTGCTTATACGTTTGCCGCGAACAATGTTCCTCAAAAGGTCGGGGAAAAGCTCGCGGGTATTCAATAATAGGATTTATGAGTATTTTTTCCTTTGCGAATTTTCGGACAGTTCCGTTGACGCAGAGGAAAAACTCTTTAATTATTGAACAATTTTTTATTACTATGCCTGAAGCTGCTGCGCTTTCAGGCGTTTTTTGTACACTCATCCGATTTTAGTTTTTATCTTGGAGATACTTATGGCAAAGACTATTTTTGTTTTCCCTGGTCAAGGTGCTCAATATGTAGGTATGGGCAAGTCCCTTTCTGAATCCTTTGCTCCGGCCAAGATTCTTCTTGAAAAGGCGGATGATGTCCTCGGATTTTCTCTTTCGAAGATTATGTTTGAAGGCCCGGAAGAGGTTCTGAAGAGCACCGATAATACTCAACCTGCTTTGTTCGTATCTTCCATGATGGTTCTTGAAGCGCTCCGCTTTGAAGGAATTGATTTTGATATGGTTGCCGGACATTCGCTTGGCGAATATTCTGCGATTTGCGCCGCAGGCGGTTTTTCCTTTGAGGACGGGCTTCGCTTGGTGCGCGTGCGCGGTTCCCTGATGGCTTCTGCCGGTGAAAAGAATCCGGGTTCTATGGCTGCCATCATCGGTGTAGACGATGATAAGGTGCATGCTCTTTGTGAAGAAGTCGCTTCTGTGGGGGTCGTAGTTCCTGCCAATTATAATTGCCCGGGCCAGATTGTCGTTTCGGGTTCGGTGGACGGTGTGAAAAAACTTGTGGAAAATTGCGCCTCTCTCGGCGTGCGAGCCGTGCCCCTTGCTGTGTCGGGCGCTTTCCATAGCCCATTGATGCAGTTTGCGCAGGCGGGTCTTGCTGAAGCGATCGCCAAAACCAAGTTCAAGGATTTGGATAAACCGCTCCTTGCGAATGTGACGGCACAACCGGTGACAAGTGGGAAGGACATTGCCGATTTGCTGGTACGCCAGTTGGTGAGCCCGGTCCGCTGGAATCAGTTGATGACTTATGCAGTGAAGGAAGCTCATATTACACATGGCGTTGAAGTTGGCGTGGGCCGCGTTCTTGGCGGCTTGATGCGGAAAATAGACCGCTCCGTGAAGTTTGCTTCTGTAGAGTCTTTGGAATCCATACAAGCTTTGAAAGGAACATTATGATCGATTTGAAAGAAAAAGTCGCTGTAGTGACGGGCGCATCCCGCGGTATAGGTCTTGAAATTGCCAAAGTTCTCGCTTCTTGTGGTGCGCGCGTTGCGGTTATTTCTACCAAGGATCGCCCGGACTTGGCCTCCGAGTTGTCCTCGTCTTTTGGCGTGGAAGTCAAGAGCTATGCGTGCGATGTCTCGGATTCAACGCAAGTGGAAAAGACGTTCAAGGCGATTCTCGAAGCTTTCGGCGCTATCGATATCCTCGTGAACAATGCGGGTATTACCCGTGATGGACTTATGATGCGCATGAAGGACGAGGACTTTGACGATGTGATCCGGACAAACCTCCGTTCCGCGTTCCTTTGTACTCGTGCAGTCGTCCGTCAGATGATGTCGCGCCGTCATGGACGCATTATCAATATGGCGAGCATCAATGGAATCCGCGCTCAGGCTGGGCAGAGCAATTATGCCGCTTCCAAGGCAGGCATTATCGGTCTTACGAAGACGAATGCAATGGAATTCGGTTCCCGCGGAATTACCGTGAATGCCGTCGCTCCCGGTTGCATTATGACCGATATGACAGCAAAGCTTTCCGAAGATGCCTTGAACCGTTTTAAGGAAACCATTCCTTTGAAGGCGATGGGTGAACCTCGGGATGTGGCTAACGCGGTCGCTTTCCTCGCTTCGGATGAAGCCCGTTATATTACAGGGCAGGTCCTTGGTGTTGACGGCGGGCTTGGCGCTTGATATCTTGTAAAAAGTTTCTAAATTTACACTAAACCTCACAATGGAGTTATAAAATGACTGAAGAAGAACTTCTCAAGAAAATTACGGCAGTTGTCGTTGAAAAGCTCGGTGTTAAAGCCGAAGATGTGACTCGCGATGCTGCTTTTGTGAACGACCTCGGCGCCGATTCTCTCGACCGCGTTGAACTCGTGATGGCTCTTGAAGATGAATTCGACATCGAAATCCTCGATGAAGATGCTGAAAAGTTCATTAAGGTTTCTGACGTTCTCGCCTACGTCCAGAACAAGCTCAACAAGTAGCTTTCAAAGCGCTCCTAGGCCAAGCCTCTTCTTCAGGGAAAGGTGTGACCGAGGGGCGATTCTTGTATAAGGGACCGGACTATTCCGGCCCTTTTTTTATCTTTTGCATTCGGGTCTAGATATGGATAAAAAAAGTACAGAAAAAAAAGAAAAGACAACTGGCAAAAAGAAGAACGTCATCCGCAGATTGTTCCACCTTTGGTTTCGGAAAAAGTCCGGTAATGGCTTGGAGATGAACCTCGGCTATGTGTTTAAGGAGCCCTCGCTTTTGGCTCACGCGCTTGTGCACCGTTCTTGGCTTTCGGGCAAGGATCTTCCCTATTGGGAAAATAATGAGCGCTTGGAATTTTTAGGCGATTCCATTTTGAACATGCTGGTGACGGAGTATTTGTATAAGACATATCCTCATTTGCCGGAGGGCGATCTCTCCAAGATGAAGAGTATTGTCGTTTCGGGCAAGGCTCTTGCAAAGATGGCAAGAGAGTGGAGCCTAGGCGAGTACCTCCGCGTAGGAAAAGGTGAGGCGAAGGCCGGCGGACGCGACCGGGACAGTCTTTTGGAAGATACTTTTGAAGCGGTTCTCGGCGCTGTTTATTTGGATAGTAATATCAAGCAATGCCGCAAGCTTCTCGAAAAGAGTTTGTTTCCGCATATTGTGGAGGTTGTTTCTGAAGCGGACTTTGTAAATTATAAGAGCGCTTTGCTGGAATATATGCAGGCGCGTGGACTACCTCCTCCAGATTATGAAGTGGTCGGTGAATCGGGACCTGAACATTGCAAGATTTTTGAAATGACTGTGATGTATAATGGCAAGGAATATGGCCGCGGTAAGGGTGTTTCTAAGAAGAAGGCGGAACAGGAAGCAGCCCGGATCGCATTAGATGCTTTCAAGCAAGAAGATGTAGAGTCCGTCGTGATTATGTCGGAAGATGACAAAAAGGTAACCGCAAAAAAAACGCCGCAGAAATCGGCTGCTGAGGGTGGTAAAAAATGAGGCTTTGGAAATATAAGATCTGCTTTTTGACAGGAGTTTTTCTGCTTCTATGCTCTTGCAATTCTGGAGATAACGAATACAAACAGGATGCTTCATGCCTTGACCAATCTCCGTATCCTAGCGATGCTTCCGGGGAGTTCGATCCGATTGCGGATACGAATGCCGTTGTTTGCGGACAAATTCGCTTGTGGGGCTCCGCAATGCCAAAATCCTTCAATATGTGGGAGGATTACAACAGCTTTAGCGCGGGCCTTATGTCACTGATGTTCGAACCGCTTGTGTCGCTTCATTCAACGGAAGATCGCCCGATTGGCGTACTTGCGGAAAGTTGGGAAATCGGGAGCGATAGCTTGACGTTTACGTTCCATATAGACCCACGTGCGAAATGGAGCGATGGTCGCCATATTACGGCGGAAGATGTGCAGTTTTACTATGACGTGATTATGGATCCCAAAAACTTGACTCCTATTTTCAAGGTGGGACTTTCTCGTTTTGACCGCCCGGAAATACTCGATTCTTTGACATTGAAGGTACATGCAAAGACAATTCATTGGGGTAATTTCTGGGAGGCCGCCGGGCTTACTGCGTTCCCTAAGCATATTTGGAAAGACAAAAATTTTAATGATGTGCGCTACAATTTTCCTGTAGTGGAAGGTCCGTATAAAATTTCTGAATTTCGCGAAGACCGCTACGTAGAACTTTCGCGCAATGCGGCTTGGTGGGGCTTCCACAAGAATTGGAACCGCGGCAAGTTCAATTTTGCGAAGATCCGCTACCGCTTTATGGACGACCAGACGAAGGCGCTTGAAGCCTTTAAGAAAGGAGATTTGGACGCTTATCCCATTTATACGTCTTCAATATGGATGAAGCAGACTGATTTTGAGGCTGTAAAAATGGGCTGGGTCCTCCGGCATCGGATTTTTAACAAGGAACCAGTGGGCTTTCAGGGAATGGCGCTGAACCTCCGCCTAGACAAGTTCAAGGATGTGCGGATCCGGAGAGCTCTTTCACTTTTGATTGACCGGGATCTGATGAATAAGAAATATATGTATGACCAGTATTTCCTCCTCAACAGTTATTACCCGGATTTGTGGCCTGATCATAAAAATCCGACGGCTGAGATGTTCGGCTATTTTCCGGATTCCGCGCGCAAACTTTTGGCGGAGGCGGGCTATGTTCCGGGCGATAAGGGAATGCTTCAAAAAAATGGCAAGCCCCTTTCTGTGACGTTCATTACGGCGAGTGAAGATATGCGCCATTTGACGCTTTATCAAGAGTCGTTAAAGAAGGTTGGCATTGACGCGAAAATTGACCAGATGTCGCAAAGCACTCTCCGCAAGCGTTTGGATGATGCGGACTTCGATATCTATTGGATTAACTGGGGCAGTTCCCGCTTGAACGATCCAGAAGCGTCTTGGGCGGGCTATACTGCTAAGGACAAGGGTACGAATAACATAACGGGACTGCAAGATTCTGTGGTGGATAGCCTCATTGAACTACAAAAGACGGAATTTGATTTGGTGAAGCGGAATGAAATCTTGCGAGCTTTGGACAACCGCTTGGTGAAACTTGTTCCTTATGTTCTTTTGTGGCAATGTGATTTTCATAGAATCATTTATTGGGACCGTTTTGGAATGCCGAAGTTCATTTATGATAAATTCGGACGCGAAGACGAAAGCATTCCGGTATATTGGTGGTTTGATAATGCGAAGTCCGTGTCGCTTGAAGGGGCTATTAAAAATAGGGAAAAACGGTCCAATTTTCCAATGGATGTGCGCTATGACGATGCCAAGTAAGCTTTATGATGTGCTGATTGTGGGTAAGGGCCCTGCTGGAATTTCCGCAGCGCTTTACGCTCTCCGTGCGAATCTATCAGTAGCAATTGTCGCGAAGGATTCCGGTGCTCTTTCCCGAGCTCATTTGATTTCTAACTATTATGGGTTGGAAGCTCCGATTCCAGGAGCGGATCTTGAAAAGCGCGGTGAAACTCAAGCGAAAGCGCTTGGGGCGGAATTCTTTGATGGCGAAGTGCTGGATTTGATGTTCTCCGATGTCTTTGAATTAAAGACAAAAGATGCTGCATTCAAGGCTAAAACGGTGATTGTCGCTGCGGGCGCTGTGCGCTCCAAGGCTCCTGTGCCGGGACTTGATGCCTATGAAGGCAAGGGTGTGAGCTATTGTGCCGTATGTGATGGTTTCTTCTATAGGAAAAAGCCGGTGGCTGTTCTTGGAAATGGAGCCTTTGCGCTTGCAGAAGCGAAAGAGCTTTTGCCGCTCGCGTCTTCAGTCACTATTTGTACGCTGGGGAAAGATCCCCTTGTTGAAATTTCATCGGAATTCAGCGTTGAAAAAGAAGCGTTGGAATCGGTTGAAGGGAATGGCAAGGTGGAACGCTTGAAATTTGCAAGTGGCAAAACAGTCGCCGTAGATGGAATCTTTGTCGCCTTGGGAAGCGCTTCTGCGGCGGATTTGGCTCGAAAGGCCGGTGCCGCTGTTGAGAAGAACAAGCTTGTTGTCGATGAAAAATTGATGACGACAGTCCCCGGACTTTTTGCTGCGGGCGATTGCCTCGGCGGAATCCTGCAAGTCGCTGTTGCTGTGGGTGAAGGAGCACGTGCCGCTTTGGGTTCGATTGAATTTATAAGGAAGTAGACAATGGTCCTTTCCCAAAAAAAGATCCTTCTTGGTGTCACGGGCAGTATTGCTGCATACAAGGCGTGCGAACTTCTCCGGTTGCTCCAGAAAGAAGGCGCAGAAGTGCGTGTGACGATGACTTCTGCTGCAAGAGAGTTTGTGGCTCCGCTCTCGTTTGCTTCGCTTTCCAAGTGCCCGGTATATATGGAAAATGGCGCGGCGGAAGCTCGCCCGTTTCAGCATATAGATTTTCCCCGCTGGGCAGATCTGTATCTGGTGGCGCCCTGTTCCGCGGATATGATTGGCAAAATGGCGAATGGTCTTGCCGATGATCCCGTTTCGCTCTGTTTTATGTCGAGTACGTGTGAAAAGTGGATTGCTCCGGCGATGAATTCGGCAATGTTCGCTTCTCCTGCCGTGCAGGCGAATTTAGCGCGCTTAAAATCTTTTGAAGGCGTAACGCTCCTTGAATCTCCGTCTGGAGATCTCGCCTGCGGAGAAACTGGCCCTGGCCGTTTCATGGAACCGGCGGATATTGTCCGCGCGCTCGGACTTGCAAAGAGTGCCAAGGGAAAAAAAGATCCTGCGCGTTCTGTGCTCATTACCGCAGGCCGTACCGAAGAACCGATCGATCCCGTGCGCTACATTTCCAATCGTTCCAGCGGCAAAACGGCGGTGGCCATTGCGGAAGCGTTCCTCGGCAAAGGATTCGATGTGACTTTGGTGCATGGGCCGATGGATGTGAAAGTTCCTTTTGGTGTGGAAGATGTGCGCATAGGGAGCTCCCGCGAAATGTACGGCGAGGTTTTAGACCGTGAGCCTCTTTTTGATGCGCTCGTCCATTGTGCCGCCGTGGCGGATTATAGGCCCAAAATGGTTGCGGAGAGTAAAATCAAGGATAGCCGCAGCCAGTTTTCGCTCGAATTGGTAGCGAATCCGAATGTTTTAAGAGATAGCGTTGCACATAAGCGCCCTCATCAGGTGATTGTCGGATTCGCCTTGGAAACGGATAACGCACAGAAAAATGCAGAGGAAAAATTGGAAAAAAGCGGTGCAGATTTACTGGTGTTGAATACGCCTGTTGCCGCGCATTCCGGATTTGGCTTTGACGACGTTTCTTTTGCCTTTGTTGAAAAGGGGAAAACCGTCCCGGAACTTTCTTTGGGCGCTAAGACAGAACTCGCAAGTCGCCTCGCGAATTTTGTCGTAGAAAAGTTGGAGGCTTTCGGTGGCTGATTTTTCGGAACTAGCTGCTTATCTCGAAGGCCAAGCGGATTTGGGTACGGACAAGGTTTTTTTCGATGAGCCTTGGTCGCTTGTAAGGAAGCTCTCTTTTGCATCTTCTTCCGAGCAGAAAGTTGCGCCAGCTGTGCCTTTTTCTTCAAGGCCTGTAGCAGCAGCGGTTTCTGTTCCCTCTACTCCTCAGCCATCGCGGACATTTGTTGAAACGGCAACAAGAATTGTGATTCCAAAAAGTGCCGCGGCAGCTATTCCATCGGCTTATGAGAGTGCAGAAAATTTAGAATCTTTTTATTCCCTCGTTGCAAAAGAAAAAATTTATGCGAAGGCTGCCTTTGCCAAAGGGGAGGGAAAAGAATACAGTCCGAAGCTTATGCTTGTGTTCTATGCCCCTGAAGAGAACGTTGCGGGAAAGCCCTATTTTAATACGGAAGAGGGGGCTATGATCGAACGCCTTTTTGCGAGTCTCAAGATAGAGGCCCCGGAAATTTTTGTGACGTATTTTTCCAAGAAGCCTGTTTCGCGTGCAGTAGCTCCTTTGGTGGCGACAGTTTTGAAGAAAATGCTCGAAAAAGAAGTGTCGTTGGTGAATCCGGGGTCGCTTATTTTTTTTGGCGAAAAACTTTTAAAACAGGCTCTTTCGCAGAATGCGAACTTGAACGAATTCGGAGGAACGCCTCTGGATTTTGGCGGAGTGCGTGCAACGGCCCTTATTGAACCCAAAGAAATGCTCAGGGATCATCAATTGAAGGTCATTACTTGGAAGACTCATATTCCAAGGTGCGGATTCTTTATTTAAATTCCAAAACACGATGCCCATAGATTCTGAATACAGTGACTTTTCTGGCAGAGGTGCTCCGCAGGCGTCCGACGCCGAAGTGTTTTTGCTAGGTGGAGTTCTTCAGGATTCCAATATCCTTGCCGAAGTAATTCCTCTCTTGGAACCGGATTCTTTCTATCAGGAACGTCATAAGATTATCTGGGAAACCGTTCTTGAACTTTTCAAGAATAATGTACCCGTGGATGTCGTCACTATTTGCAGCGCTCTTGAAAAAGCAGACAAGCTCTCTCAAGTGGGTGGCAAGGAATATATTCTTCAGCTTATAGAATCTGTGGCAAGTGCGGCAAATGCAAAGTGGCATGCCGAACTCATACAGAGGAAGGCTTTGCTCCGCAAGTTGATAGTGACGTCTACGACCGTTATCCGCGAAGCCGAAGACCCCACGGCAGAACCGGAAGAAATTATTGCGAAGGCGGAAGGCTCCATTATGGAGCTTGCGGAAAAGCAGGTGAAGGATTCGCTCCGCCCGGCTAGCGCTATTGTGAACGATGTCTTGAAGTCTCTTGAAAATCGCAGGGATGGCCTTTCAGGTTGTCCGACCGGATTTTCGGACTTGGATAGGCTCACTAACGGGCTCCAGCCTTCGGACTTGATTGTTTTGGCGGGACGCCCCGGTATGGGCAAGTCCGCATTTGCGTTGAATTTGGCAACGAATGCCAGCATAAATTACAACAAGCGCGTCGCCTTCTTTAGTTTGGAAATGGGTGCCGAGCAGTTGATGCAGCGCGTTCTCTGTTCGCTCGCCGGCATAGAACTCTCCAAGCTCCGCTCCGGGCATTTGAATTCGGATGAGTTTCAAAAACTTCCCGGTATTGCGCAGCGGATTATCCAGGCAAATAGTTTGTACATAGACGACAACCTGGATCTGGGAATTATGGAGCTCCTTTCCAAGTGCCGCAGCTTAAAGCGCAAGGGTGGTTTGGATTTGGTACTCGTGGATTATTTGCAGTTGATGAAAACGGGTAAGGAAGAAAATCGCGCAGTAGCAATCGGTGCCATTTCCCGCGGTCTTAAAATTTTGGCGAAGGACCTCAAGATCCCTGTGGTTGCCTTGGCTCAGCTTTCCCGTAAAACGGAAGACCGGGCAGACAATATCCGCTCCGGTGGCAAGGCACGTCCGCAGCTATCCGATTTGCGCGAATCCGGATCTATCGAACAGGATGCGGATATGGTGTGGTTTATTGAGCGCCCGTTCTATCGTTCTCACGAGGAAGCCGACAAGAACAAGGCTCAACTTTTGGTGGCAAAGCACCGCAACGGTGCTACGGCGGATATTGACCTTACCTGGCTTCCGCAGTATACCTCTTTTGCAAATTACGTTCCTGAAGAGGGTGGTCGCGGCGGCTCAGATGCCAATGTCGGATTCGGGGGCGACGTTTAATGTCATTTCTGCTGAAACCCTTCCGTTTTATTGGACAGATGATTGTCGATGGCATATCGAGCGTTGGCGAGCTATGCTGTATTCTCTGGTTTACTCTTAGGGAAATGCCGAATGTGCATAAGAATGGAAATCTTGTGATAAAGCAGATGGTTTCTATCGGTGTTTCTTCGGTTCCTCTTTTGTTCGTGACTTCCATTTTTACGGGAATGGTTGCGACTGTACAAGCGTCTTTCCAATTCCGGGGTCTCGTGGCTGACAAATGGGTGGGTACTGCTGCGTGCAAGATGATCCTCATTGAGCTTGGACCTTTGCTTACGGCTCTAGTGCTCGCTGGGCGGGTAGGGAGTGCCCTTGCTGCAGAAATTGCTTCTATGCGCGAAAAGGAAGAGCTCGCCGCTTATGAAGTGCTTGGACTGGATCCTTACCGCTATTTGGCGCTTCCGCGCTTTGTCGCTTTTTTTACGATGGTTCCTTGTTTGACGGTCATTTCGAATTGCCTTGCAATCTTTGGCGGTTGGATTGTGGCCGTGCTTGCCTTGGATATTTCTACTTATACTTTCTACAGCGGAATGCAATATTTGTTCGATCCGATGGATCTTTTTTCGGGAATCATCAAATCATTCGTATTCGGAGTAACGATTTTTCTTTTGGGTTGGTTCCACGGAACGAATGCCGCTCCCGGTGCGCGCGGTGTGGGACTTGCAACAAAAGATGTTGTCGTTTCAAGCTGCTTGATGATCCTCATCTTGGATCTTGCAGTCGCTGCAATTATTTTCCAATAGGTCGCTTATGCCAAATGTAAAGATCAATCCTAATGATGTGATGATAAAGCTCTGCGGCCTCCAGAAATGTTTTGGTTCGCAGACGGTGCTTGCGGACATCAATCTCGACATCCGGCGCGGAGAGACAATGGTTATCATTGGACAATCCGGCGGCGGAAAATCAGTGATCCTCAAGCATATGATAGGACTCTTGCAGCCGGATGCGGGGAAAGTGATTGTCGATGGCGTAACGATCAGTACGCCCAAATCTTTTGATGCCCGGACTATCCGCAAAAAGATGGGGATGCTTTTTCAGGGTGGCGCTTTGTTCGATTCTATGGATACAGGCGAAAATATTGCATTCGCGCTACGCGAACACCATCCAGAGCTCTCTGAAAAGGAAGTTCAGCAAGTTGTGACAGAAAAGCTCAATCTCATCAATTTGGTCCCGGAATTCCGCACAAAGATGCCGAGCGAGCTTTCGGGCGGTATGAGAAAGCGCGTGGCTCTTGCCCGTGCGATAGCCCTTAGCCCGGAAATTCTCCTCTATGATGAGCCGACTACAGGCTTGGACCCAATTACGAGCGACGTAATCAACGACCTCATTCTGGATATGCAGAGCAAGCTCGGGGTGACTTCGGTTGTGGTGACGCATGATATGGTGAGCGCTTTTAAGGTGGCAGACCGGATTGCGATGCTTTATAAAGGGCGCATTATTGAAGTGGGTTCTGTGGATGAAATTAAGAATACGACCAACCCATTTGTGAAGCAATTCATTACGGGTAAGCGCAAAATTAATGCAGAAGGCCAAAATTGAGATTAAACGTTGTGGTTTGGCGCACGTATAATCGCGCTTTTGACCCCAGGGAATGTTTTAATATGTTGCGTTTTCCCTTAAAGAGTTTAAATTTGGGGTGAAATTAGAGAAGAAAGAGGTTCTTATGAATAAGAAAATTTTCTGTGGACTTGCCCTGCTCGGCACTATCGCTGGTGTCTTTGTCGCTTGCGGGTCTGGAGATGTTTCCAAAGCTTCCGTTGAAGATTCGACGAATATCGCTATTGCCGAGACTGAATATGCAAATAAAATAGACTCCGCTTTGGCGGCATGTTCTGCAGATCCTAGTTGCAATGCGAATGCTGCGGCGAGTAGCGCTTCGCCTGTTTCCTCCTCTTCTGTAGTGGTTGAGCCGGGGTCGTCTTCTTCGATTTTGGTGCCTTCTTCCAGCAGTAAGGCCGTTTTATCGAGTTCTTCGGTTGCGATTAATTTCAGTTCTTCTTCAAAAGTGGTTTCTTCTTCTTCAACCTTGTCTTCTAGTTCTAGTGGGGGGACTTCCGATGGCTCTGTAAATGGGACTTGTGCGCCTGTTCCGGCAACGATCAGCAAGGGCGAATCGACTGTTTGGACATTTGCTATCACGTCGCCTGCCGGAGTTCCTGGGATAACGGCTCAAGCAAAAGCCACCTTTGACTGGACGATGACCGGCTCTACAGAGGGGACTGCTTCTGGTACGGGTCTTAAAACGACGAAGGGAACTTATGCGGCTTCCGGTTCTTATGGTGCAAGTCTCGTGGTGGATGGCAATAATGTGAAGTGCTCTGAATTGCAGGTGAATGGTGCGGCTATTTCGGGCTGCTCCTGCAAGGCCGCTTCTTCTACGGTTGATGTGGCTACGGGCGGCGCCGCTACATGGACTGTGAGCGGCTGTACAAGTTTGGCAACGATCACCGGTTATACTTGGAAGGATGCGACTGGCACAAGTACCACAGGAACTGCAACCCTTACGACTAAGAATCAAACGGTGACGCCGGTTGTCTCTGTAGCGAATGATGACAATACGGTGCAGGCGGTGACGTGCGAAACCGTGAAGGCGACGGATTCCAGTGCTCCGGATTATGTTTTGGATTCGACAAGTTCTTATTCAGTGCCTGCAGGAACTTATTCGATGCAATATGCTTGCAAGGCGGATCAGTATTATCAAACGCCTGTGATTGCTGTTGCTCCGAGCGATGGTAGTTCAGCCGCAGGGACTGTCAATGGAACTGCATTCTCGTTGTCAGCTTATGGGCAGAGTATTGTTTATAATGGCACAACTACGTCTGGTACGATGCTTAGCATTGTCATTACTTCAGGTACGGTTACTTTTAAGTGCCAGTAATAATTTGTTCAGAATGATTTAACAAAGAAGCCCTAAGGGGCTTCTTTGTGTTTTAAATGGAACTCTTTTGCGTTAGCGGGGTGCAGGGGCCGCGGAGCGGCGTACCCAATTTTATTGGGTACCGACCGGAGGGTAGCCCGGAGGCACGCGACCCGCCGCAGGCGGGGAACGCCCTAAAGGCAAAAATGTTTGAGAGTCTTTTTTCTTGCTTCCATCGGGTCTGAAATAATGAAATGGTTCTTCATAAAGCTATTTTTAGGAGTTCCCCTGTGATATTGGTTCTGTTTTTCAGCTTGGCGTTTGCGGAATGTTTGCTGAATATCTATTTTTCCAAGTATTGGCGCAGGGCAGAAAAAGGAGAAAATGATGCGAGCTTGGTCTTTGGCGTTGACTTGTGCAGGTGCTCTTGGATTGGGCGGCTTTTTTGTGCTTGCGTCTTGCGGTTCTGGCGATGTGGATGGCGCTACTTTAGAAGATCAGGTGAATGTAAATGGCGCAGAAACCAGTTATCAGAATATGAAGGATTCCATTATTGAACTTTGTTCCAATGATCCTGAATGCATTGCTGCCTCTGGTATTGTTATTTCTTCGTCGGCTGTGGAACCTTTGAGTTCTGCAGATGTTTCTTCCTCAAGTGAAGTGTTATCTTCTTCTAGCGAATTTTCGAGCTCTAGTGCTGTTGCGGTCGTCTCTTCAAGCTCCGTGAAATCTAGTTCGAGCGTGGCCTCCAGTTCTTCCGTTTTGAGTTCGAGTTCTGCCGTGGTCTCTTCAAGCTCCGTGAAGTCCAGCTCGAGCATCGCTTCCAGCTCTTCCGTTTTGAGTTCGAGTTCTGCCGTGGTCTCTTCAAGCTCCGTGAAATCCAGTTCGAGCGTGGCCTCCAGCTCTTCCGTTGTGAGCTCGAGTTCTGCCGTGGTTTCTTCGAGCTCCGTGAAATCTAGCTCGAGCGTCGCTTCCAGTTCTTCCGTTTCGAGCTCGAGTTCTGCCGTGGTCTCTTCAAGCTCCGTGAAGTCCAGCTCGAGCGTGGCTTCCAGTTCTTCCGTTGTGAGTTCTAGTTCTGCCGTGGTCTCTTCGAGTTCCGTGAAGTCCAGCTCGAGCGTCGCTTCCAGTTCTTCCGTTGTGAGCTCGAGTTCTGAAGAATCCAGTTCCAGCAGCTTGAATTCTTCGAGTTCTTCTTCTGAAAATGTAATATCTGTTGATATTGATCAATACAATTCTAATGCAAATGTCGCCGTGAATTTGTCTGGAGGAACTTTTGTTATTCGAGTTACAAAGACTTGTTCTCAAGGGCAATGGACCGCCTCTGGTTCTGGTGATATTACGATTAATGGCGAAAAAAACACATGCGGTTATATAAGTCAAAAGGCTATTGTTTCTCCAAGTACAGATATTCTTTTGGTTATTCCAGAGACATGTACGCTTACAAACATGTATATATTAAATTGCGAGTAATAACTTTTGCTTTGGATTGAAGCCTTTTTAATTTGATTTTTCCCATCTGTGAATGTGTTCGGCTTTTCCAACTTTATCGGATCCCGCCCTAAAACGTTTACAAAAATCTTGTACAAGGCTTGCTTAATAATTTTGAACATCAATTAGGTGGATGAATTTCTTTCTATTATTTTCTCTATGAATTTCCGATATTTCATCCTGCCTTTTATTTTGTTGGCGTCGGCTGTTTTTGCCTATTTGCCGGGCGACCGCGATTTTGTCTCTCTTTCGAATTCAAATGGCGTGTTCGGTAATCCGGCGGGCCTTTCGGCGTTTGATTCTCCGGGTGCTTTGCTGAATTTAGGCAGGGATAAGCATGGCGTGTATGAGGCCTCGTTCGGGCTGAACGGGGATTATTCGGGTGCTTCTTTTGATTACCGCACTAACTATGATGGCTTGGATGAGTCCCGCTGGAATTTAGTCGGCTCCTATCCGGTTTTGGACCGGGCTTTTTTCCTGGGGGCTTCAGCTCAGGTTTTCCGCAGCGCGGCTTTCAGCGGTTCGTGTCTTTCTCTTTCGCCGGGTTTGATGTTTAGACCGTTTAATTGGCTCTCTTTTGGTTATACGAGCCGCTATCTTTTAAGTACCGGTCCTGAAGACGAAAAACGCGTGCAGGAATATGGCGCAACGCTCCGGCTTTTTGACGGCGTTTCCGTGAGCTATGATGGCGAAAACCTTTCGGCGCATCGGATGCTTGTGGACGTCGATGTGGGCTTTTTGAATTTGGCGCTTCAAATTCCGCTCTATGGCGATGATGAAGAATATCGTTTGTATGTGTCCCATGCCTTTGGAACTTCGGCGAATGCTTCGCTAATCTTTGACGATGATGGGGCGCCGCGCCATCTTTCTTTTGGCTACCACTCGGCGAAGACCCCGGATCCGTATATTCTTTCCCGGGTTGTCCGCGTTCCTTTGAACGTTCCTCTTTCTGAAACGGAACCCGGTTTTTCGCTTTTGGGAAATGCTTCGATGAGCGTGGAAACTCTCCGCAATCATTTTGATATTCTTTTAGCCGACAAGAGTGCCCAGCTGATTATTTTTGATTTTACCGGTTATAGTGCGGGTACGGCGATTTCTAAGGAGATCGAACGCGGGATTCTTAAGCTCCGTGCGGCCGGCCGCAAAGTGGTGGCTTATCTCGACGATGTGCGCCCGACGACGCTCCTTGCCTCCAGTGCCGCAGATCGCGTGGTGTTTCAGCCTTCGGCTCGTGTGACTTACCGCGGTATTGGGGGCGAAGTGCTTTACTACAAGGGCTTTTTTGACTGGGTCGGCATTAAGGTGGAACTTTTGCGCCATGGAGCTTACAAGTCGGCTGTGGAACCTTATACAGCAGATTCGATGTCGCTGGAAGCGCGCTCGAACTATGAACAACTTTATACGGAATGGTGGAAAACGCTCACGGAAGATTTGCGGGAAAAGTCGAAGGATGCTTCTCTTTTGGATTCTTTTGCGACAAATCCGAGCTTGATTGCCGCTGATGCTAAGAAGGCAGGTCTTGCCGATACGGTACTTTATCTGGATGAGGTGGCTCCTTATGCATTAAAGGAATTCTATGATGTGGATGCTCCGTTTGCGATGTCCACGGATTATGCTCCAAAAGAAGATGCCCGCCTGTTTGATGAGAATTGGCGGCCTCGCACGCAGATTGCCCTTTTGAATATTGAGGGGACGATTGTAGACGGCGAAGGGGGATATGATCCCTTGACCGGGCAGCGCAGCACGGGTTCTCTGGAAATTATGGAAGCCCTCAAGACCTTGATGGGGTATTCGGAATATGCCGCGGTTATCCTCCGCATCAACAGCCCAGGCGGTTCTGCACAGGCTTCGGACGAAATTTGGCACAGGATCCATACGATTTCTCAGAATGTAATGCCCGTGGTGGCGACGATCGGCGATATGGGCGCTTCGGGCGGTTACTATATCGCTTGCGGAGCGAATAGAATTATCGCAGAAAATTCAAGTATCGTGGGGAGCATTGGAATTTTTGGCGGCAAGGTGAGCCTTTCATCCTTGTTCTCCAAGCTCAAGCTCCGCGCAGAAACAGTAAAGACGCATGAGCATTCCGATGCGGAAGGCCAGGGACGCGCATTTACGGAAGAGGAAAAGGTCGCTCTCCAGGCTTATCTCGATTCATTCTATGGACGGTTCTTGAATGTGGTTTCCGGTGAAACGGGACTTTCCGTGGATTCGCTCGATAGGAGCCTTGCCGGTGGTCGCGTGTTTACAGGCAGTGAAGGCTACAAGAACGGGCTTATTCAAGGAATCGGCGGCTTGGACTTCGCAATTTCGGAAGCCAAGCGCTTGGCGGGTATTTCCAAGGACAAACCGGTGGAGTTGGTTTCGCTCCTTTCCGACAAATCGTATCTCTCTAGGAGTTTCAAAAGCCAGGTACGCCTTTTCAATTGGGTGAACTCCGTAGAAAAGACGGAGGCTTGGGCGCTCGCTCCGCTTTCTGTGTTTGAGGTTAAATAAAGGGCTCCTCTAAAAGTTCATTTTTATGGAATTGTCAATAACACATCGCAATAGTGGGCTTCGCCCAGTCGCCGGGTCTCAGCAATGCAAAAGCAAGCTTTTGCGCTGCATTCGACCTTTCCGACTGTCGTCTCTCAA
>JALNVO010000010.1 GCA_023231365.1 Fibrobacteraceae bacterium
AATAGGCAACGCCCGAACCGCCGTTGTCGTAATTTTCCATCTGGATCGTCCCCGGTATCTCTGCTGAGCTGTAGGGTGTCTGGGGAACGCTGCTTGAACTCGAAGAACTGAGCTCAACAGTGCTTCCGTATCCCGCGGCAACAATATTGGCCTGTATTTTGTCATCAATGGAATCCGGAGGATTGCCGATGGTCATCGCGCCTTCAAAGAAAGTTCCTGTACCCCCATTGCTGCCATCACCCCCTGTGCCAAGGATAATTGCGCCTTGTAAAGATTTTGGGCTGTAACCCGGAGAAGGGCGGGATCCATCCCACATTGTAGTGAGTTCCCCCTCTTTGGCATTGCCTGCTTTTAATTTAAATGTGTTGTCAGAGGGGCCTTTCAAAAAGGCCGTTGCGTAATCGGCAATGACAGACTGAGCAGTCGGCCACGGTGTTTTATGAGTATCTCCATACTGCCATCCACCCGCATTGCCCTTGAACATTCCATTTTCCAGATCTGCAGCAACCCATGGGCCGTTTCCAACGCCATAGCCGCCCCAGCCTACATCAGTTCCCCAGTATATAGCCTCCATTGTACCGTTGCCATCGTCGTTTCCACTCGTTTCCGCATTTCCATAGTCAAAGCAGCAATCCGAACTGTAGCGTTTTCCGTCCACCACCATATACATGGATTCGGCCTCATTTCCCGTGGCGATGCCTTTTGTCGAATTATTTCGATAGGCAACCTTTGACCACGCGGTGACGTAAATACCATGAACTGTATGGCCATTAACGCTGGCTTTCCCAAAAGATGCATCCGCTTCGGCGCCTCCATTGCTCAGCCAATGTGCAACTCCCGACTTTTTCAGGTCGTTATGGTTGGATGTCTGGTCATAAATAATCGAAACCGTACAGGAGCTTCCTGCGCAGAATTCGTCTTGTACGGAAATGTCGGCATATCCGCCGGGCACCAGCACGGGAATGTCCTTGGTGCTATTATCCTTGCGCCGGACCTGATAAAGATTTCCATTGTATGAAGAATACAATGCTCGCACGGTGCTGTGGGCTGCCACACAAGGGGTGTTCGCCGCCTCATAGATATCACAGGGACCTTCCGCGAATAGATTTTGGGAAAGACCCAATATCATACAAAATAAACCATAATGAAAATTTTTTCTATACTTTTTGAAAGTCATAATATACATCTCCCATTTTTCTAAATGGATGAAATTGACAAATTTTGTCAATTATTATTTCGTCACTGTGATTCGGGACATCTGAAGAGTACGCTTTCCATTGCTGATCTTGACGATGTATATGCCATTGGATAAACTCGAAAGATTGATGATCTCTGAATTTTTCTGTGAAGCGGCGGACAGGATCTGTTGCTTCACGCTGTTTCCATTCAGATCAAAAATCATTAGCGATGCAGCCTCCTTCCCTGGAGCCGCAAAATCCACTTTTAAGAGCTTTCCATTCAAACTCAGCCGGGGCACGGCGGTTGTCGCAGATCTCTGATTGATGTCCGTAAGGCGATCTATTTTCTTGATGGAAATATTATCTACATAAACGGGACTAGTAGACGCTCCAGCATTAAAGCTGACTCGGCTACTGGAATCCGTCGCTTGTTCCATGGTAAACTGCAATTTGAAGGTCTGCTTGGAAGTGCTCAGACTGTATTCCTGCACTCCGGACAAATAACTCGTCCAAGGATCGTCATTCATTTCTACGTTCACTTCCAATGAGCGACTCAACGAAGAATAAGCATCGAAACTGACCTCATAGGATTGGCCCTTTTCAAGAATAAGACCCGCCTGGATCAATTGGATCTGATAATTATTGGTACCGATGCTGTCTATGGCGATTTTATACTCCCCATTGGTGACGCTTCCGGTGGCCCCACCCGCCCAGACATTGAGTGTCCAACCGGATGTTCCCTCTGCAAACGTTCCATTGTAGATAGAGTCCCTATGAGCGGGGATTGTCGCCACTGTCCCGTTCAGACTGTGGGTCCGCATCCAATTCCAGGCTTCCCAAGTCCCATTGACATCAAAGGGCTTCCCTTTGTAGTTGACATCATCGCTCGCATTCAACTTGTCCGGCGTGGCCCAATCGTGAATCATACCATCCACAGAGATCAAAGCGAGTTCACTGGTGAGCCCATTCTTTTCACAAGGTCCATAATAGTCCATGAAAGATTTGGATGTCTGAGCCAATTGTGAGGCATTGCGTCCATCAACATCGACCGGGTATGGTTTGGTTTTCACCGAGGCCGTGGGGCATCCGTAGCGGGAGATCTGGGCAGGCAAGAAAGAGCCGACAAAGCCACTGTAGGAAACAAAATCATCCGCAGTACCATGAATTTGCAGCGCGGGCACATGGCGGACTTCCGAGCAGCCGGACAGACCGCTGAGCGGATATCCATCACCCGCCACAATGGCCGCAATCTTGTCTGGAATTTTGCAGGACAAGTACCAGCTCATCATGCCGCCCATGGAGAACCCGGATGCATATACGCGGTTCCGGTCAATCTTGTAGCGATTATACATTGAATCAATAATGGCCACGATGAAGTTCACGTCCTTGTTGGAGCCTAAGTCCCAAGAATTGTTTTCGCCGGATGGATAGACCACAATGAAATTAGCTGTATCCGCAAGAACTTCAAATTTCATCATGCTCTGGTTCCAGCTTGCGGGAATGCCGATTCCATGCATCGAAATGACTAAGGCTGGATTGTCCCGCTTATCTGGAGCATAAACTATCGCTGTCCGCGAACCAACGCTGAGATTCCATTGAGTCCCCGCAAAAGAGCCCCCTGCTAAAATCATCAGCAATATTAAAGAAGCCACCACTTTCCACATACGCTTTTCCTCTTTTGGATAAAAGAATTGAATTAATCGTTGATTTTTGTCATTAATTTCCCGTTTTGGCCTTTAACGGTCTGTATATGCTAAGTCGACATAATTAAGATATGGAACACCGATTAATAGAACTTCATTTCGAATAGGGATCATTATTCATCCGTTGCGATCACGAATTTCTGCATTAATTTGCCTCTCTTAGAAACGCACTTGATGACATAGACACCGGCGGGAAAGTTCTTTTGCAAGGAAATTCTCAAGTCCGCAGCTTCCGTTGCATTCAAAGAGCCTAGAAATTTTCCATTGGTATCGAACACTTGGTATGCGCGTGGAGCTTGCTTTGAGATTTTGACTGCTTTAGGAATGGATTCTTTGCCTGTTCCGAACTGAATCCAGTCGATGTTGAAGTAGGAGGAATCGGCGATAAAACGGAGAAGATGCGAGCCCGGAATTAAATTATTGACTTCTCCCGAAATTATTTTGTATACAGAATAAGAACTTGTGTTCGGAACGGAAATGCTTGAAGAAATCGCCGTTCCGTCGAGTTCCAAGTGGAACGCACCATTGTCGGATCCGCTTGCGACGTTGGCTGTAAAGGCAAGTGTCCCGAGCGTGGTGATATTGACCGTGTATTCCGTCCATTCGCCTTTTACAATCCAGCCCAGAGCGTAGGAATCCTTTGTTCCTGCGGTATCGATATCCACATCGTCCTCGCGGTATAAATTACCGCTGTTGCCGCTGTCCGTATCGTGGTAAGAAAGGCCCTCGCCACCGATATTGTAGTTCTCCATCTGGATGATTCCTGGAATGCTAGCCTCACTGTAGGCGATTTCTGCTGCACCGGAGCTGCTGGAAGAGGATGATGTATTAGAAATGGAGGAAGAAGATGAGGATTCGTCGTTTGCACTCGAAGAGCTTTCGTTTCCTTCGGAAGTGGTTGTCGCGCCATAACGGGCTGCAATGATGTTTGCCTGTATGGCATTATCGGTTGCTGTGGTCGCATAACCGTTGGTCATCACGCCTTCGTAGAAGTTGCCGCGGGCCATGCTGCTGTTGTCTCCGCCGATGCCGAGCACGACACCCCCGCCTTTTGTCATCCGGTCATAGTTTGTAGGGCGACCGCCATCCCAGATGGTGATGAGTGAGCCTGATTGTGCATTGCCGCCTTTTAACGTGAACGGCCCTCCATTTGTGGCGCCTGCGGAATTACTCTTAAGCATGGCGGTTACAAATTGGTATGTAAAGGAAATGTCTGCGGAATTGGTTTCTCCGGCTTTCCCGTTTTTGTTGTATACGCCGGATTCTAAGTCCGCCATAATCCAGGGACCGTTACCGGAACCTTTGTCCCACCAGGTACAGCTTCCGAAATAGATTGCGTTCATGGAACCGTTTGCCCCGGCCGTCGGCGTGAGGAGAGCGTTTCCAAAGTCGAAGCAGCAGGATCCGTTGTAGTAGGTGCCGTCGGTGACCATATAAGCGCTTTCCGGTGTATCGCCTTTGACGATTCCCTTTGCCGTTGTGTTGCGATAGCCGACTTGTCCTTTTGCGGTCCAACTGGAACTGCCTACGACATGGACGCCGTAGGCCTTGTGACCGTTGATATAGACGGGGAGGTCGGTTGCGACCGCCTCTACGTCGTCATTGGGACCGTAGTCCTTGCTTCCTCCGGGAGCTTTCGTCAGATTGTTTCCGTTGGCAGTCTGGTCGTAGATGATGGAAATTGTGCATGTGCTGCCTGTACAGAATGCGTCTTGGGCGGCCGCGTCGGCGATGCCTCCTTTTGAAATGACTCCAATGTCCTTTGTCGTGTTGTCTGCCTTGCGGACTTGGTAGAGAAATCCATTGTAGTCACCGAAGAGTGCGCGGACTGTGCTGTATGCCGCCGTGCAGGGGGTGTTTCCGCTAGCGTAAATGTCGCAGGGGCCGGTTGCTGCGTTTGCGGATAGGGCGGTTATGGATATGACTGCTGTGAAGAAACATAGCTGATTGGACGCTTTCATACCAAGTCCTTGTTTTTGTTGCTGTAAAACAAATTTATCCTTGATTTTTTGCTGTTTTAGGCGTGAAAAAAAAGTTTTGTGGACGATTTATCAATGAAAACTCCTCCCTTACTTTCGCAAGGGAGGAGCGGGTTGTGAGATGAGAATAGTTTGAATAATTACTTATTTTCTCACTTCTATGAATTTATCTATGTTCTTTCCTCGAACAAGATAGACTCCACTGCTCAAATTTGCCTTTTTGAGCTCAATTTTGAGGGTGGATATATCATTTGCGTCAAAATTCCCGATAAATTTTCCTTTTACATTATAGATGCGGAATGTTTGAGGCTTTTGCACGAGCCCAGTTCCACCCTTGTTGATAAGTGCTGTTAAACCTGCAAATTTGATTTTATCAATGTTTACATAATTGCCAGTGATGAAAATTTTTAGGATGTGCGTACCGGCGGTAATCGAACCTGCTTCGCCTGTGACTGTGCTGTAAGTGTCCCAATCTCCGTTATTTGGGACTTTGATCGTGTCAGAGAGGGCTTTGTCGTCAAGGAATAGGCGGAATGAGGAATTGTCCGAACCGGAAGCGACCCTAGCTTCGAAAGAATAAGCATCTGTTTCGCTTACAGTAATTGTGTACGCCAACCATTCGCCGGCTTCCGTCCAACCGACTTTGTAGCCTGTTGCTGAATCTCCAGTGATGTCAACTCCATCATCGCGGTAAACGCCTCCTTCATTTACCATATCTATGTCGTGAAATCCCAAGCCTTCTCCTCCCAAATCATAATTTTCCGCTTCGATCGTACCGGGAAGATTGTTTTCTGCAAAGGCTTTCTGGGATTCTTTTGTGTATTCAATTTCCGGGTATGTTGTCTTTCCAGAGCTTGTTTCCAAGTTCTTGAATCCGAGATTTGCAAGAATGGACTGGTCTTCCAATTTTCCGCGGAGGGGAGATAAGCGGAATTTGTGCTTGTAGGTATTCTTTGAAAAGTTCATATATTCATCCAAAGGCTTGGCTCCCCAGCTGTTGACGCCTCCGAGTCCCATCTGCCTGTAATCGACGCGGAGAGTGATGTCTTTATCGCGTTTTAAGTTCCAAGGAAGCTTGACTTCAGTCAGTTGCTGTGGTGTGTAATGCTGTGCGCTGAACTCCATCCGGGGAGAGCCTACTACCATTAATCCGATACCGCTGCCATTTGTGAGCGTTGCCCATTTTACGTTGGTGCGCTGTCCGGTTTCACCGATCTCCATATAGGGCACGGTCATCGAATCGGCATACGTGGAATAGATTCCCATATAGCTGCCTTCTTCTCTTCCGATATAGTTCTCGTTGGGGCCCTTTCCGTACCAAGTCACTTTTTCAAACCCGCTTGGAATGGTAAATAGAGTTCCCACATTTGGAATCTCGGACATAGAAGCATCCGGAGTGAGCGTGTATTCTACAATGATGTCGCCGCTGCCGTAAATGGTGTAACTCATCGACATCTTGGAGTTGCCCGCTTTTGACAGACTAATGTCAAAGTCAATGCGTGTTTCAGTCGTGGAAACCGTAGTTACTTTAGAACTGTTGATCACACGATCCCTGCCGGCATATTGCCATTTGCTGCAACGGTTTTCCATTCCGTTTCCTTTATCGTTATCAGTAGGAGCTCTCCAGAAATTGGGAATGGGGCCGTCTTTGATGATTTGCGTCCCGTTGATTTTATAATCGGTAATGGATGCCGTTTTCAGATCAACGGAAACGGAAAAATCAGAGCCTTCGACATTCAATTTTCCGTCGCTTTGGGAGGCCTTCTGTGCCGTGAGCGTAGAAATGTCTATTTGCGGAGCAAGAGGTTCGCCTAGCGAAAGTTTGAATTGTTCATGGGCGATGCTGAACCCTGCATTTGC
Source organism: Fibrobacteraceae bacterium (assembly GCA_023231365.1). Classification (GTDB taxonomy): domain Bacteria; phylum Fibrobacterota; class Fibrobacteria; order Fibrobacterales; family Fibrobacteraceae; genus Hallerella. The sequence goes on from JALNVO010000010.1 coordinate 6,721, forward strand.
CCAGAGCGTGGATTTTTTTAATCTGAAGTCAAGATCCAGGTAATATTCGGATCCCGCTTTCACGATCGGTTTTGCGAATGGAACAGTTACATCCTTTTTGGTCAGAGGATCGATGCTGATGGACGCGCTTGGAATTGTTCCTGTTGAAATTTCCTTCCCATCTTCTTTGATTGACCATACTGCATCAACGACATCGCGGAGATTGGTGAAGTTGAACCGATTTTCGATGGTGACGGAGCCACTGGAAGCATTTGTTCCTGTGACGACAATGTTCCTATATTGGTGCTTCACTTCCCAAATTTCGGGCTGCAGGCTTCTGTCGGGGAAAATAAGGCCGTTGGCGCAGAAATTGTCGTCATTGGGATTATCGCCCCAAAGGCCGCCGAAGTTAAAGTATTTTGTATTGTCGCGGCGGAGTCCTTGGTCGACGAAGTCCCATATAAATCCGCCGAAAGAGCGGGGGTTGGCATAGAAGGCATCTATGTATTTCCGCAATTCTCCAACGCTGTTTCCCATGGCGTGCTCGTATTCGCAGAGCATAATGGGTTTGTTATTGTTGTTGTAACTGGAAACAGCATCGTAGCCATAATACATCCAGCTGTTTACATCGGCATTGGACCAGTCGCCTTCATAATGGACCGGACGTGTGGAATCTGCATCGTGAGCATAATTTTTCATTGAAGTGAACACATTTCCATCACCGGCTTCGTTACCCAATGACCATAAGACAATGCAGGGATGATTTTTGTCACGCTGGACCATGGATGACATGCGCTCTAGAGCGGCAGGGCGCCAATCGTCACTGCTCTTGGGTAATTTGTCGCGGGCTCCATGAGATTCCAGATTGGCTTCGTCAATGACGTAAATTCCGTATTTGTCACAAATATCATACATCCTCGGGTCATTGGGATAATGCGACATTCTGAGTGCGTTAATATTGAACTTTTTCATCAATTTGACGTCTTCTTCCATGCGCTCGTAAGACATCACGCGACCATGATCCGGATCCATTTCGTGGCGATTAACGCCCTTGAATTTTATAGGCTTGTTGTTGATGTAATAGCGGGTGATTCCGTTGCCGTCTTTTTTCAATTCTACTTTTCTAAAACCGATTTTTGCGCTTTCTGTCTGAATGATTGAGCCGCTGTTGTCCTTAAGGACAATGACTAGAGTATATAGGTTAGGATTCTCGGCGGACCATAAATCCGGTGCGGAAACGGGAGCTTCAAACTGTAACTTCTGTTCTCCTCCGTTTGCGGCAATAGATGAAGTTGAACTTTTTTGTGTTGTGCCGATCTCGACTCCGCCACTTGTAAACAGGTGAAGCTCTACCCCGTAATTAGAAACGGCTGTTGTTCCAAAATTGTCCACCCATACGGAAGCGTTTAATATTCCGTCCTTATAATTGGAGGCCAATGTTGCGTCTATTTGGAAGTCTTGAATATGGACTTTGGGTGTTGCATAGAGGTAGACATCGCGGTAAATGCCTGCCAAGCGTATAAAGTCCTGATCTTCCATCCAGCTACCGTCGCACCAGCGGAATACTTGAACCGAGATGTTATTTGTCCCGGATCTTAACTTGTCCGTCACATCGAATTCATGATCTGTAAAGGTGTTTTCGCTATACCCTACATATTCCCCGTTGATCCAGACGTAAAATGCAGATTCGACGCCTTCAAAGTGGAGCCTTATGCGTTTTCCGCTCCATTTCGCGGGTATGGTGAAATCTCGGCGGTAATGACCGACTGGATTGTAATTTGTAGGGGCTGCCGGAGGATTGATGAAGTCCGTGCCGGACCAAGGGTAAGTGACATTGGTGTAGATAGGCTTGTCGTAGCCGAGGAGTTGCCAAGAACTGGGGACAATGATGTCGTCAAAACTTGAGGCATCAAATGAGTCCTGAAAAAAAGTGGCGTGCCTTTGGGATGGCTTATCCACATGGTAGAATTTCCAAGTCCCTGACAGAGATTGATACCATTCTGACGCGCGGCGGTCCCCAATCTTTGCTTCATCGATGGTGCTGTAAGGCATTGATGTCGCATGTGGTTTGAGAGTGTTCACGCTGAAAACTTTAGGATTGCCGTTCCATTCTTCTAATTGGGCGTTTGAAATTGCGAATGTGAGAAGGAGTACAAATATACTTGTGAAAATATTCTTCTGTTGCATTACCCAAGCCTCATTTTATATATGAATACTTATAAAGTAAAATTTATGAAACGGGAAAAGAGCGGACTTTTCGCAAATTTCGTGGACGATTTATCAATGGGGAAAAAAATTTCCCTTACAAAAGTAAGGGAAATTTTGAGTTATTGTGAGAGAAAAGTTGCTTGTCTTGAAGTTTCGGGGACTGTAGAATTTGAATTCCGGTTTTGATGCTGAATATTTTTATTTCTTCACTTCTACGAATTTATTCATAGTGTTTCCGTGCGCAAAGTAAATTCCGCTGTTCAAATTCGACTTGCCTAGCTCTGCTTTGAGCGTTGCGGTGCTGCTTGCTTGGACTTTGCCTAAGTAAGTTCCCTTGATATTATAGATTTTGAACGTCTGTGTTTTCTCGCTGATGCTAGATTCTGCTTCAGTAAAATAGGTTGTTCCTTCTGTAATTTTGATGTTGTCGATGTTTACATAGTTTCCTGTGATGGCGATTTTTAGCACGTGTGACCCTGCGGAAAGATTCGATGTTCTTCCTGTAATGGAATTGTATGTGTTCCAATTGCCTGTTTTTGTCACTTTGATTGTGTCGGTTATTGGCGCGTCATCAAGGAATAAACGGAAGGAGGATGCGCCGGATTCTGAAGCGACAAGAGCTTCATAAGTGTATATGCCTGCTTTTTCGATATTTACGGTGTATTCGAGCCATTCTCCGGCGATTGTATAACCGACGGCATAGCCGTTTGTGATGGTTACGATATCTACGCCGTTTTCGCGGTAAACTCCGCCTTGATTTGTCGATTCGTTATCGGAATAGGATATGCCTTGCCCGCCGACATCGTAATTTTCAGCTTCAATCATTCCCGGAATTTGAAGTGTGTCTGCATAGGGCTCTTGAACAATCGCTGCTGCGGGAGTGATGTAAACCCGGTAACCGTAAAATTGACTGGTGATGTTGACCGGAACCGATACGGCTCCGTTGGTGACTGTGTATTTTGTAGTTGAAACCTCATTTGTCGATGCGACTTCAGTATCTTTATTCACCCAAGAAACATATTCCAACTTGACATAGACTTCTTCGCCGAAAATGTCTGGAATGTTTTTGATGGAAACGTTTGTCGTGCCTATACTGTTTCCGCCAAGTATGATGCTTGCGTAATGTTCGTCGGTATCAACAGCGGCAAATGCGTCAACTCCATCGCTTTTGTCGTTCGGTGGCGTAACGTTTGCCATATATCCTGTCATATCGCCATACCATTTGTATAACCACCATCCACCACCTTTTGCGTTGCTTGCTGTTAAAAGACTTCCGAGACGTCCGGGAAGGGCTGTGAACCACCAGGAAATCATTGCGCTTTCAACGTTGTTGCGTTCAAATTTTGCAATGAAGGGCACTGAAATCCCGGGGGCTCCTTCGTATGTGTGCGTATTAGAAGAATATTCGTTGATACTTAATGGGCGTTCCGTAATTCCTAGGTTTTTCTCCAAAGCTTTTAGATTCCCTACTGCGCCGATGAATCCTTCGGAACCCCATTGATGCCAGCTGATGACATCGGGCAGGCAGTTGTTCGTTTTGCAATAGGTAAGAAATGCTGACATGCTGTTGTTGTTGTAATAGGAATAGGATGGACCAATGATTTTTGCATTTGGATCCAGGGAGCGGATTAGATCATAAGTCGGTTTCCAGACCGTAGTGTAAAAATCGCCATTTGTACTTTGCCATGTCCCGTCTGGTTCATTCCATATTTCATAACCGTCGTAATTGCTGCGTCCAGAGGCGAGTTTGCTTTCAATGATGGATTTGACGCTTGCGAGCCATTTAGATTGCCCCGGCCATTTATAGGGCCAACTGGGCAAAATATCCGCCAAGCGGATTTGCACCATTGCAGTTGTCGACGACAATCTTTCTGAAACTTTGATTGCATCGCCGATCATCTGTTGATGTCCGCTTCCACTGATGGCGGGCTGGTTGAATGCATGTGGATTGAGAGGGGCGACAAGCGTTTGAATATCCGAGGGAAGCGATTCTGTCATTCCATACAGCGAACCTGAAGCACAGTGCGTTACAGGGCGGATGCTATCGGAAAGATCCACGCTTAGGCTAAAGTCTGCAAAAATCGGGCTTGTTAAGAAAATAATACCCGTACAGAAAGAAAGCATCTCATTTTTTTTATCCATAAACATTCCTATCAGTTCCTGCCATACATTTTAAATTTATGCTGAGGAATCTGTTTTTAAGCATGCAACAAAAAAGATCTATTGACGTTTTGTCAATGGGAGATTTCTTTTTTAGGGGAAATTTTATGGATATGATTTATAGAGGTGTTACTTGATGACGATCCGTTGCATTGCTCGAATTTTATTCCCTGAGGAAAGAACGGCTAGATAGATGCCTGTCTTTAGGTTCGCAAAGTTTAGCTCGCCGGATTTTGAAATTTCTTTCTGATAGAGTGAGATTCCTTGCAAATCATATAGCGTGCAAGTTGCTTTGCTTTCCTTTGGTATTGAAATCTGGAGAACAAGCTGGTCACTGGAAGTTTCGCTGTATTGCAGGGTATAGCCCAAATTTTTATGCCCCGTTATTTTTATTGATCCGATCGCTTCTTTCTTTTCGATATCGATCCAGTCAATATTGAAGAGGAATGAACTTGTTCCCGAATATTTGAATGTCAGCGTTTGCTCGCCGTCGGGGAGTTGTATCTCTGTAGAATCAATGTACCAATCGTGCCATCCCTCGGATTTATTTGCTTTGACAGTGATCGTTCCGAGAGTGTCTCCTGCTCTGTTCTCTATTGTAATGAACCCGTTTTCTTCAGCGGCAGTTGCCGTGCGCACTTGGATTGTGTAGTTTCCTGCTGCTTTGACGTTGAGCAAGTAAGCGCTCCAGTCGCCGGAGTTGATGAAGCCGATGTTTATTCCGGCAGCGCTGTCGGGTTCTTTTTGAATTCCGCTCATTTCTAAGTAATCTTCAGCCTCTATTTTTCCAGGGATGTTTGTTGCAACAGTGTTTTGGTGAATTGCATTGAGCGATCCGTCAAAATCATAGCTGCTATTTTTGGAGGTTGAAACTGTATCAGTTGTATTGCCATAGCGAAGGTGCAGTTCATTCCCGTTGAGAGATGTAATGTGAATATAGGTTAGCTTGCCGCTTCCCCAAGCCATGGAATCGATCACAAAATTTCCGCGGGCGCGGATTCCTTTGATATATCCGGAGGACCAGGTAGAAGGGAGCGCCGGCAATAGTTCTATCTCTCCATTCTGGCTTTGGACGAGCATTTCGTTAATACCAGAAACTGCACCGAAATTTCCGTCGATTTGGAATGGCGGGTGTGCGTCAAAAAGATTATTGTATGTACGATCCGGCGTGAGAAGTAACTTGATGAGTTTGTATGCGTGGTCTCCATCGTCTAGACGGGCCCAGAAATTGATCTTCCAAGCGAGGGACCATCCTGTTGCTTCATCTCCGCGTTCAGTCAAGGTGACTTTTGCTGCCGCAGCGAGGTCTGCCGTGTTTCTCGGCGAAATTTGGTTACTGGGGAACAGCCCATACAAATGAGAAACGTGCCTGTGCGTGTTTGTGGGACTGTCCCAATCATAGAACCATTCTTGCAATTGTCCGTACTTTCCGATTTGGTGCGGAGGCAGCTTTGCGAGGGCTGCGGCGAGCTTAGTGCGCAGATCGCTATCTGTGCCGAGGACCTCCGACGCTTTTATTGTCTGGTTGAATACGTCCCGGACAATTTGAATGTCCATCGTGGGTGCGAAGCATGTCCAGTAAGCGCCGTGTTGAAGCTCCGGCGATGCACTGGGGACTGTGACCAAGTACTTGTGCCCGCTCACGGTTTCTTCAACCATGCTGTTTAAGAAAAATTGAGCAGCTCCTTTTATTGTAGGGTAAACGTCTGCTAAGTAGGCGCTATCGGGGGCGAATTTGTAATGTTCCCAAAGTTGCGTAGAAAGCCAGCCTCCGCCAGTGGGCCAGAATCCCCATTGTCCGTCAATGGGAGCTGTGCGGTTCCACAAATCTGTATTATGATGCAGAACCCAGCCTTCGCTTACACCCCAGTGTTCTTTGGCGGTGATCTCTCCTTGCGGAACGAGCGATTTTACCTTTTCAATGAATGGCTTTGCGCATTCGGCGAGGTTTGCGCTTTCCGTCATCCAATAATTCATTTCCAGATTGATGTTGGTCGTGTATTTGCTTCCCCAGGAGGGATACATGTCTTTGTTCCAGATTCCTTGGAGGTTCGCGGGTTGCGAGCCTTCGCGGGAACAGGAAATCATCAAGTATCTGCCGAATTGATAATAGAGGCGTACGAGTCCGGGATCGTTTGACGTGTTGAACTGAGAAACTCGTTTATCCGTGGTGGATTCTTTTGTCGTTTCGCTTCCTAAACTGAGATCCACCCGGTTGAATAATGCCTGATAATCGGCGAGATGATTTTTAAGCAAAGCATCGTATGTCTTCGCAGATGCGGAACTCATAGCCTCTGTAGCCCGGGCCGCGGGGTCTCCAGAAACGTTGTTGTAGGAATTGTAGTTTGTCGCGATAGTCAAAAGAAGAGTAGCGCTGTTTGCGCCTGATACGGATATTTTGTTGCTAGCCGCATTAACGGTTCCGCCATCAGTTTGCACCAAGAGCCTTGTCTGGTACTTGATCGCATCGGCCTTGGCGTTCAAAATTAAAAGGTTGTTCCCGGTGGTTGATTGGGTTGTGCCGCTGAATGGTGAATCTAGGTATGTGCTAAAGGAGAGTTTCCCGGATTGATTGGCGGTTAGCCTCACGATAATTACTTTATCTGGATAACTTGCAAAGTATTCCCTCGTATAGGTAACGCCGCTATAGGTATAGGTTGTTTTTGAAATAGCTGTTCTTAAATCCAGCTCCCTGTAGTAATTGCTTGCCGTATGCCCTGAAAATTCGATGTATAAGTTTCCTGCCGGGAGAAATCTCGCTGTGCTGCCGCCGATCATTTTATTAACGGTTTCATCTGCACCAGAGTAATTTCCCGCAAAAATTTGAGCCCTAGCTTGTGCTAAATACTGAAAAGCTCCTTCCTTGTTGTTTTCACCCGGAGAGTCGCTCCAGATAGTTCCTTCATTGAGTCCGATTTTATCTTTTGCGGCGTTTCCATAAATCATGCCCCCCATAAAGCCGTTCCCGATGGGAATTGCGCTCGTGAATGAATCCTGCGCATCTGTATTGTACCAGAGGATAAGATCGCTGGGCGTTTCAGCTCCGTAGGTACTAGGAAGAAACGGAAATAAGAGAAAAAGGAGGAAAAACAGTCTCGGCTTTCCTCTTAATTGTTGAAAGTATTTCATAATCCACCTTTTTTATCCATCCAATTGGAAGATATATGAAAACAGAATCGAAGTGAAAAATTGGGACTGACTATCTATTGATAATTTATCAATAAAGATTATGTAAAAAAAAGACATAGCCGGAGCGATACGATGCTTCGATATATGGAGGTCTTTGTCAACAGGCCTAGATCCGCCTGTTGTATGGGTGAATTAAATATTTAAACATAAAAGACAAAAAGACTAAGCGCTAAAGCGCAAGTGTTCGTATTTCCTACTCCTTTCGCACATTCATCTATGAAGGATCTGGGTCTTTAAGCGCTAAAGCGCCAAGAGTCCCAGTTTCCCATTCATTTTGCAAGTTCATTTCGCAGGGATCACTCTCACTAAGGAGTAAACTCCTAAGTGCTCATGCTTCTTGTTCGGTTCTTGACAATTGGACGATTTTGACGCTTTGCGTCATCGCCTGCATTTCGGTCATACTTAAGCAAGCTTAAGTGCGACTCTCAATTTGGGTGATTTCATCGTCCAGAGCGGCATCTCGGCAATAAAGGCCAAGCAAGCTTGTTTTTGCTGCGCTTGATTCGCATACTCTTCACTTCACCGCAGCAATTTCTAGAGGAGTTCTTTTTAGTTTATGATGCAAATGATTTTTACTTTCTTACTTCAATGAATTTATTTGTATTTCTGTTTCGCGCAAGGTAGATGCCGCTGTTTAGGTTAGATTTTGCAAGCTCTACTTTTAGCGAAGAAAAATCACGTGCATGAAATGAGCCTAAATACTTTCCTTTGACGTTATAAACTTTGAATGTCTGCGGGTCTTTTATCAGGTTCGTTCTCGCTTCAGTTATGTGTGTTATGCCTTCTGTGAATTTTATGTTGTCAATATTTGCATAATCTCCAGTGAAGGCAATCTTTAAAATGTGAGATCCTGTGGAAAGTACCGAAGTCGTCCCTGTAATGCTGCTGTATGTTTTCCAATCGCTGCCTTTGGTAATTTTGATTGTATCCGTAATTGCGGCATCGTCCAAAAACAGGCGGAAAGAGGATGCGTCTGAACCGGAAGCAACAAGAGCTTCATAAGTGTAAGCGCCGGATGTAGTAATGTTAACTGTGTATTCCAGCCATTCTCCGGCCTCTGTGTAGCCAACGGCATATCCATCTGTCGTGCTTACAAGGTCTACGCCGTCTGTCCGGTATATTCCCCCCTGATTGCTACTTTCATTGTCTGAATAAGAAACGCCTTGTCCGCCGACGTCGTAGTTTTCGGCTTCAATTGTGCCAGGAATTTGAAGTGTGCCTGCATAGGGGGCCTGGTCTACTGGAACGCTTTTTGTACTGAGCAAAGACAACATCATTTGTGCGTAGCGCTTGCCGAATTCTTGGTAGCTTTCGTTGCTAAAGTGTAAGTTGTCTCCACCGCTCACGAGCCCGCTAGAGCTTACCACGTGTGCGGTAGGAATTTTGTTTGGTAGGGCATCTATCTGCGTATTCGCACCGGCGCATTGTCCCGGACTTAAAACTTCACCCGCGAGGAGCGGCACGGAATCTGCGGCAAGGCCGAGATCGCTCAGCATTTTGTTATAGATTTTTTTGACAGAGGCTCCCCAAGCGTCACTATAGGCGTCTGTTTCGCCTTGGTGGAGAAGAATCCCTTTGATCACGCCGACTTGTTGCGCCTTTTTGGCGAGTTCGATGATTCTTGCGTATGGGTTTCCTCCATAATCGTTGGCAAGACTTTGTAGCCATGTTGCTGCGGAGTCCAGATATCCTTTGTATAAATCTTCGTCAAAAAGGCGTATTGCTGTGCCGGCGACTGCCACTGGGATAATTCCTACGGTAATTCCAGGAAGACTGTCCGCCATGGTTTTCCCGAAGTAGTCGGCGGGGGATAGGCCTGTATTGCAATGGAACATCGGAGGAACGGCAACGGCCCATTCTCCCAGTGTGCGGCCCATATTGGTGCAAGTCATGGGGGCGAGAATTTTGAACCGGTCATTTGTTTTTCTATTCGCATCAGTAACCGCAGCATTCCCTTGCATATTCGACTGTCCGAATGCGATATAAATGTGAAAATTTGGATCTGGAGCGGCAAATGTCTGCGTGCTGAGCAATGTAAGAGGAAAGATTAGAAAGGAAAGTTTGGATAGTTGCTTCATAAAATACCTCAATGATTTAATCTATCTCAATAGAATGCTCTATTTTTTAATTTCTTGACGTTGATGCTTTGTCAATGAAGGTTGAAGTAAAAAATCCCTTCCCTGTTGCGCAAGGAAGGAACTTTTCTGGTGGTTGGAGTGTCCTTTACCAGTTTTTTTGAGAGAGAAAATTATCTTTTTACTTCAATGAATTTATTCATATTTTTATTCCGCACAAGATAGACGCCGCTCTTCAAGCTTGACGATTGCATTTGTGTTTTAAGTTCAGAAAAGCTGTTTGCTTGGAATGAACTGAGGTAGGTCCCTTTTATATTATATACCTTAAACCCTTGAGAGCCTTGAACAAGATTTGCTTTGATTTCCGCAAGTTTTGTAATGCCTTCAGTAAATTTAATGTTATCTATGTTGGTATAGTCTCCTGTAATGGCAATCTTTAATATATGAGAGCCTGCGGTAAGTGCGGTTGTTTGTCCAGAAATGGTACTGTAAGTGTCCCAATCAGCGCCTTTAGTGAGTTTGACTGTATCCGTAATTGCTTGGTCATCAATGAATAGGCGGAAAGAAGATCCGTCCGAACCGGATGCAACTGACGCTTCGTAAGTATATATCCCGGCAGAACCCACTTTCACTGTGTATTCAAGCCATTCACCTGCGACGGTGTAACCTATGGCCTTGCCGGAATTTCCGTTTACGATGTCTACGCTTTCCGTGGTGCGGAAGTCGGCATTTCCTTCGTTTTCTGAGGTTGCATCGTAGTAAGATTTATTTTGCCCCCCGACATCGTAATTTTCTGCCTCAACAATGCCTGGAATGGCAATGGTATCTGTGTAGGGTGCTTGGGGTACTGTATCGGGTGTGGAAGTGGAGCCGAGAAGACCTGTCGTATTCACGCCTTTATTGGAGGCCATGTATTCTTTGAGCCAAGTCATAGCAGGCCGGTCACTTCCGTTTTTGATGATGCCGGAGTTGCCGTTCGTGGTCCATGTGGAGCCATAGATGTAACCCCACAAGGTAACGCCTGCGACATATTCTGCATTCCAGAATTCTGGAATCTGTTCCTTGTAGCGCTGAAGTTGGAGAGCGTCGTCATCGGTACCGATATCATATTCCGTGATGAATAAAGGAATACCCACTCCCTCATGGATTTTTTTCAGAGCCGCTTTGAATGACGTGGCATCCATATCGGTCAAGTCATGTGCCTGCTGGCCATAAGCGTCAACCGGGGCCCCTGCGGCCTTGATTTGATTGACAAGTGCTATACCTTCATTGATTTGCCAGCGGAAAGTGTTGTAATCGTTGTAGATGAGAATTGCCTTGGGCCAGCGTTCACGGGCCATTCTAAAGGCGGTTGTTATAAAGGCGTAATCGTTATTGTCGCCGCCCAAAGCCTGTATGATTTTTGTTTTTGGGTAACCGGAGTGATACTGGTTTGTGCCTGTGCGAATCGCTTCATTTACCACGTCAATCATTTCCAGGTCCGGAAATTCCTTTGCTACGGCATCGAACCAAGCGGTGATTGCTTTTTTTGTGTCATCTATGCTTAGGTTTTCGAGCCAGCTTGGATATTGGCTGCCCCATACCAAGGCATGAAACTTGAAATGTCCGCCATTGTTCTTTGCCCAGTCGTAGGCGGCTTTGCATCCTCTGAAATTGTAAGTTCCGCGTGTTCCCTCAATAGAGCCCCATTTGCATTCATTTTCAGCGGTAATCTGATTCCAGTAAGTGCCGAAATCCGAGCGCACGGCGCCATTTGTGGTAATATTCCCAAGAAATTTTGTGGCTCCATCGGCCAAGGGGGCTGCATTAGCAAACCCGGCTAGTATAGTACTAGAAAGAATAACTGGGAACAAAAATTTTTTATGCATAGCAACTCCTTATCATAACCAACGATGAAAAACCCACATTTGAAATTTATTCCACAGAAAAGTCAAAATAAGGATGTAAACAAAGTTCTTATTGACAATTTGTCAATGAGACTGTTTTTTATAAAAAATCAGCCCTCCGCAGTTGCGAAGAGCTGATCATTGTTCTCACCTGGTAAGATATTTTAGATCGTTTCTGAAAATTCATTTACGGCAAAAATGGCTAGTCAAAGCAACCTTTAGAGACTCCCTTTATTCTGCTTTTCTGCCGAGACTGCCGAAGTGCTTTGTTTTTTTTAGATTCACCGCCCTTTGACTTTTTGGGAGATTTCATCAATTTGGTTATTTCGTCGCTGAAGACTATTTTGTCACTGTTCACGTAGCTTCCGGTGATGGCGATCTTGAGCACGTGCGTGCCTGCGGTGAGCGCCTTCGTCGTTCCGCTCGCGGTCGAATAAGCCGTCCAGCTCGAGCTGTCGACTTTCACTGTACCGGTGATGGCGTCGTCGTCGAGGAACAGCTGGAACGAAGAGCTCTTCGAGCCCGAATCGACCGTGGCTTCGAAGGAGTAGGTTCCTGCTTTTGCAACATTTACTGTATATTCGAACCATTCGCCGGCGATGGTGTAACCTACGGCCTTGCTGGAGTTCCCGCTCACGATGTCCACGCTTTCCGTGGTGCGGAAATCCGCGTCGCCTTCGTTTGCTGAAGTCTCGTCGTAGTAAGCGTAACCTGCGCCGCCGACGTCATAATCCTCAGCTTCGATCGTCCCCGGGATCGCGAGCGTATCCGCGTAAGGGCCTTGCGGAACGGTAGGGGCGGAGACCATTTTCCACCAGAGGAGCGCTGCGGTGGAATCCGCCGTGCCGGTGAATACCAGATACATTTGGGAGACGACCCCGGTGAGCCCGGAAACGGCGCATTCCGTTGTCGCGTAGGTGCTCCAGGAGCCGGTACTTGCAAGTTTGCAGGTCCCGGCCAAAGTTCCGGTTGCGCTGCCTGTACGGATTTCAACGGCGTTGTCCGCATTGAGGCTTGCTGCATTCACCGTGAATTTCGTGGCGCCACCACTTCCGAAGTCCACGTTGGAGATCCGGTACCAGGACGTTCCTGTTTTGGGCTTGGGAATCAAAAGGCTTCTTGGCGGAGCGCTTGTCACCAAATCAGTGCGGCTCGCCACGTTCTGCATCAAGGATCCTGTGGTTGCCGGGATGGAATCGTACGGGTCGAAGTTGCCGATCGAAGCGGGGCCTTCATTGGTGTTACCGTAAGCAACGGCTGGAACCCAAGCTCCGCTAGCCCAGCTTACATCGCGCGGTACGCGGAGCACTTCGCCATGGTTTGTCCCGTTCACCATATCCTTGGTAGAAAGCGCGTAATAGGCCTTTATGGTGTAGCCGTCGCTTCCGCTTTCGTCATCTGTATCGGCAATAATAAAGAGTCGGTCGCCCACAACGACTGCGGATGGATCTGCCAAATAGTGGTAATTGATGATGGGATTCTCTGCAAAAGAAGCTCTTGCAAGTGCGAGAGCTGTTTCCAAGGGGGGCTTTTTAATGGTCTTCATAATGGGCGAAACCTCCACTTTATACTTTTTTGGAAAATATCCTTCAAAAGAGCAAAATTTTCGGGATACAAACTAAAAGCTATTGATAAATTGTCAATGGAAAATCTTTTTCATTCGCGAGAGCTCAAAATGAATTCGCAGATCCCATCTGATTGTTTCTGAACATCGGAAGCTCATTTTGATCGGATTTTGAATTTTAAGAAGAGGAAAAAGGAAAGAACCGGAAATGTGGATAGGATTGAAGCCGATATCCGCAGGAGCTTTTCAAGTCAAAAAATCCCGACATTGCTGCCGGGATTTTGGGGGTGCCTGAGTGTCCGATTATTTCGTATTCATTATCTGCAAGACTTTTCTTGTGTTTCTGCTTTTTAATAAATAAATACCTGCGGGGATATCTTTGCGGACGATGTTCCAAGATGATTCTTTAGATGCTTTCGATGCTTGAAATACGGCGATTTTTTTACCCTTCAAATTATATACCTCATAAGACTCTGCATCGTTATTTGTAAGTGCGCCTTCTGCAATGCGTTCTATTGGTAGCGATAGTTTGATCCAGTCCACATTGAAGTAGGCGGCGTCTACAGCGAGCTTGAGCGTATGTGTACCTGCTCCCAAAGTGGTCGTTGTTCCAGAAACTTCTTCAAATGTTTTCCAATCGCCTGTATTCGGTACGGCAATTGTTGCGAAATCAAAACCGTCTACGGATAGAGTAAAACTTGCGTTTTCGCTCTTGGAGGCGACTCTTGCCGTATAATTATAAACGGCAGTCTGTTCCACATTCACAGTAAATTTCAGCCATTCTCCTGTAGCGACCCAGCCATAGACATAGGCTCCGCTTGCGGTATCGATGCCTGCATTATCCGTGCGGTAAAGAGTTGTTTCGTTCTCTGGGTCTGTATCGTAATAGCCCGCGTTTTGCCCGCCAAGGTCGTAATCTTCGGCTTCGATCGTTCCTGGGATGCTGTGAACTTTATAGGGTGTATTTGCTGCTGAGGAAGAGGATACCGCACTACTCGAGGAAGAAAGAATCATGTCCGCAGAGGAAGAGGATGGTGTTGTTCCGCTCGTTTTTAACAAGGAGAGCATCATTGTTGCATAGCGTTCGCCGAGTGTTTTGTAGCTTGCATGAGTGAAGTGCAAGTTGTCGCTTTGCCCGCTGAGTCCGTTGGAACTCACCACGTGTGCTGTAGAAATGGTATTCGGGAGTGCATCAATTTGCGTATTGGCGCTGGAGCATTGGCCGGGACTTAAAACTTCGCCTGCGATAAGCGGAACGGAATCTGCGCCGAGCCCTAAATCAGTGAGCATATCGTTGTAAATTTTTTTGACCGCAGTAGCCCAAGATGCGTTATAAGCATCCGTTTCTCCTTGGTGAAGGAGGATGCCTTTGATGACTCCCACTTCTTTTGCCGCTTTGCCGGCATCGATGATCCGTTGATAGGGATTTCCGCCGTAAGCTGCGGAACGGGATTGGATGTAACTTGCTGCAGATGAAAGGTAAGAGGAATATCCGGTTTTATCGAAAAGGGTAATAGCGGTACCTGCAACAGCTACGGGAATCACTCCGATAGTAACGTTTGGCAACTTCGTTGCCATGACTTCTCCGAAGTTATCGAGCAGAGAATAGCCTCCGCTGGACCCTCCCCATACGGAAGAACAATTGAAGAGCGGGGGGATGGCTGCTGATACTTGACCATTTGTACGGCTTGGGTCTGAACAAGTGGTGGTTGCAATAATTTTAAAATGGTTGTTTACCGTCTTATCCGCAGTTTCTATTGCAGCCTGTCCTTCCATATTGGATTGCCCGAACGCAATGTAGATATGAAAGTTCGGATCGGGAGCCGCTATAGCTTGTGCATAAAATGTTGCGCAAATGAGCATTGCGGATGGTAACGTAAATAACTTCATTTAAAACTCCATCGAGGCTTTTTCTAAAAATACATCTCGCTTGAATGGTTGCTTATGATGTTTTTTACAATTTGTTGTAAGCAATTAAACACCCTGAAATTTCGAAAAATAGCGGGAAAAGCCTTAGATGTTTTTCAAGCTTTTGTATGAAAATATTTACTGTTCATCCCTGAAAAAGCAGCTACAGCGAAAATAGCCTCGATATGAGGCATTCCTTTTGGGGTAGCAACCGCTCCTCTCACTACTTGTTTTTTTAATGTCTTTGCTGTTTTTCCGACTTTACTCGAATTGAAATGGTGGGATGGTTCCCTATTTCAAATCGTCCCGATCCACTCCATAAAGTCGAATGTCGTCTAGGTAGAATCCTGTACCGCCGCTTCCGAAGAATGAAATGTTCGTTACAGAATCTTTAACGCTATCCCAGCCCAAGTTGCCGCCGGAACTGTCTGCTTTCAGGAGATCGGACGGTTTGATTGCGTACCGTACCCAGCTCGAATCAATCGCAATGTGAATCCATGATTTACTCCTGGATCCGGTGGAATCGGTTGCATTCCATATATTCTTTTCAAAGGCTAGCGAAATTTTCCCGTTGCCCCGGGCATAGAATTCAATGGAATCCAACGTGGCTAGAGTATTGGGGCCGTTTGGAAGAGCGACGCCTAGGAGGGACCATACGGAACTTCCGGTGTATGTATAAGCGAAGTGGGCGCAAATCCCTGTGCGACCGGAATCCGCCTTTTCAAAGGTAAGTTTTGCGGTGACACTGTCTGCCGAGCTTTTAGTAATGAACCAATAGGAGGTATCGATTGGTTGTGGGAGGTAGGCTTTATTGTCTCCGGTC
Organism: Fibrobacteraceae bacterium; assembly: GCA_023231365.1. Lineage (GTDB taxonomy): Bacteria > Fibrobacterota > Fibrobacteria > Fibrobacterales > Fibrobacteraceae > Hallerella. Next base: position 22,513 of record JALNVO010000010.1, read on the forward strand.
GTATTTTTTTCAAAATCGCTTAGAAGGACGGAGTTTAGTTTGAATTTCGTAGAATCGGGAATTCCTTTCCAGATATTGCTTTGGCTGCGGTTTATCGCATTTTCGTGACCATAGCGGAGGATGAGCATATCATTTTCGAATGAAGCCGGAATGCGAATCTTCAGTACACCGCGTTTTGCTTTTACGTCGTAGCGGGCTATGGTGAAGGGAACGCTTTCGCCATAGATTGTTTCAACGCGCAAATCGCTTCCGTCTCTATTTGCTTTGGTAAAGTCGAAATTACTTGTATTCAGCCGGAGGGTGATAACCGTGGAGTCAAAAAGAGGAAGCATCCATTCGGAGATAAGTGAATCTATGCTTACTACCTGTGAATATTTCCACGTTGAGGGGTCTTCGGAACCGGTACTTGGCATTGCGATCGTACCCGCATCCGTTAAACGGTTGCTGTACACTTCGGCGAGGTCTTCGGCGAGTATCGCAGAATATCCGTAAGAGATTGCCCTGATTCGGAAAACTCCGGCTGGGAGGCTGTCCAAGCGGAAATTGCCTGCGGAATCTGTTTTGACTGCGTATTCAAGTCCGTAAATCTGTACCCAGGCATAGTCTGCGCTATGCGGAAGGGAAATTTTACCCGTGAGGGCTCCCGTCGGCTTAAGTGCCGCATCGCTCATTTCCATGGCGGTGGATGTGTCTATGTGGGCGAAGCTTATGAAGGTCTTGATGGAATCCGCATCGAATTCAGCGACAAAATTGCCGGCGGATAGCCCTTCGATTTTAACGTTTCCGTTCTTGTCTGTTACGGAATTGCGTACAAACTTGCTATCATCG